>JAEYUT010000004.1 GCA_023432305.1 Actinomycetes bacterium | reverse complement strand
AGCCTGGCTGTCGCCGTCATCGCGGGCGTCGCCGCGAGCGCCCTCGCCGCGCTGCCCGCTGCTGCGGCGGGAGGGACCACGCGCTGGGTCGACGCCGCGGCCGCGTCGTCGACGCCCGGCACCGCATGCGGAGCCGACGCCGGATACGCGAGCATCACCGCCGCCGTCGCGGCCGCGAATGCGGGAGACACCATCCGCGTCTGCGCCGGCGACTACGCCGAAGGCCAGATCACCGTCACCAAGGCCGACCTCAGCTTCATCGGCGCGCAGGCGGGCATCTCCGCCGGCGTCGGCGGAGCCCGCAGCGGCGAGACCTCGACCGGCGAATCCACTCTCACCGGCACGCTGCGCCTCGAGAAGCCCTTCGGAGTGGTCGACGGCTTCACCTTCGCCAGCACCGCCAATGCGATCTACGGCACCGGCAACGCAGACGGCGGGTCTGTCGTCAACAACCGGTTCGTCGGCGTCGTCGGCAAGAGCATCACCAACTACGGCGACTTCGCATCCGTCACCGCGAACCTCTTCGCCGACAGCGGCTGGGGCGTGCACCACGACGGCAGCGCGACGATCGGCGGCCTCGTCTCGGGCAATGTCTTCCGCAACCTGAGCTACGCCGTCTCGTCGTCCGCACGCGACCTCCGCATCGAGGACAACGTCGTCGTCGGCATCAAGCAGCGCGGTCTCACGCTCTACGGCGCGAACGTCGCCGTCACGGGCAACAGCTTCGATATGCCAGCCACCTCGAGCGGCGAGGGCGCGGTCACGCTCACCAGCTCGTCGACGGGCGTCTCGGTCACCGGCAACACCTTCACCGGCCCTCGACCCTCCATCTGGGTCAGCGGCACCGCCGCCGCACCGACGATCACCGGCAACCAGCTGCTCGGCACCGGTGTCGCGATCACCCGCGGCGCCGGCACCGCGATCAGCGCCGACGCGAACTGGTGGGGCACCGAGGATGGCCCCATGGTCGATGGTTCGCTCGACGCCGCGCGCGTGCAGAACGCGACCGTCGGCACCTGGTGCATCGCCGAGGACTGCGCGGTCACCGTGCGCGAGGTGCGCCGACCGGCCTCCCCCGCGCCCGCCTCCGACTCCGCCGCCCTCGACGAACTCGGCCTGCCCGACTCGTCGGGTGACTTCTCGGGCACCGACCTCAGCGACGTCGACCCCGACGCGCCCCTCACCGGATCGATGGCGTGGGACGACAGCGACAGCTGGGTGGACGTGTACGCCTACTCGACGCCCGTGTACCTCGGCACGTTCCCCGTGGTCGACGGTCGCGTTCAGCTGTCGGGCATCGACATCAGCGCCCTCGAAGCCGGTGGTCACCGTCTCGTGTTCGTCGGCCAGACCACAGGCGCCACCAAGGTCGCGGTGTTCCAGGTCGCACGCACCGCCCTCGCGGCGACCGGCACCGAGCCGCTTCCAGTGGCGCTGGCGTCCACCGCCCTGCTGCTGCTCGGTGCGGGAGCATGGCGCTTCTCGCGTCGAACTCGCACCGCGAACTGACCGCGTGATGAAGCCCCGCCGAACTGCTCGCCGGGGCTTCATCGTTCGAGCAGGCTGTGCCCGCACATGCGAGAAGCCCCGCCGGAGCGGGGCTTCTTCGTGAGCGGAGACGGAGGGATTTGAACCCTCGGTCCCCCGGAGGGGACTCCACCTTAGCAGGGTGGTGCACTAGGCCTGACTATGCGACGTCTCCAGACATTGCCTGCCCATCATACCCACACCGGGCACCCCTCCCGCACCGCGCGACGAGCCTCGCGACAGGCCTCGCGCCGCGCGCGGCGGGGCCGTTCGGCACTTCTTCCGCCGTGCCGGTCGTCGCAGACTGACGGCATGGATCAGTCGCCTTCGGGGATGGCGCTCGCTGCCGCCCGTGCGGTTCACCGCTCGCGAGATGAGTTCGCGACCGCGATGAGCCTCGTCGCCGCGGCATACGAGGAGCGCCCGCTCGCCCTGATCGACCTGATCGAGCCGCGACGCCTGCGCGTGCGCATCGTGGAGCCCATCGGGGTGGTCGCGATCGTCGCGCTGGCCTCCACCCACACGGTCGACTACGCCCGGCACCTGGCGCTCGCCGCGTTCCTCGGAAACGAGCTGATCCTCGCCCCGATCCGCTCCGAGCACACGATCGTCGCTGAGAGCGCCGCCGCTGCCTTTCCCGACTCGGTGCGCATCGAAGGCGCGGCCTCCGGCGCTCCGATCCGGCCGGTGCGCCGCTTCATCACACTGGGCCACGGGGTGTTCCGGATCGAGAACCACGCCTGGCGGGAGGAGGTGCGCAGGGCCGAGGCCATCGATCA
This sequence comes from Actinomycetes bacterium, assembly GCA_023432305.1. Classification (GTDB taxonomy): domain Bacteria; phylum Actinomycetota; class Actinomycetes; order Actinomycetales; family Microbacteriaceae; genus Homoserinibacter. Next base: position 307 of record JAEYUT010000004.1, on the reverse strand, counting down.
GCTCCGATCCGTGTACTCGCGTGCGCGCACCCGCACCCTCACCGTGCACTCCAACCTGCGCCCGCCCGCGCACAGCTGGCAGTCACTCAGCGTCTGAGGCCTCTGCCTCACGGCTGTCCGCATCGGCGACGCCCCCCGTCTCGACCCCGTCGACTGCCGCGGCGACGACGCGCGCCATCCGCCGCCGAAGAACATGGTCGTTCCCGGGCACCCTCTCGACCGTGACGTGGCGCAGATGCTCGATCACACGGATGGCCCCCGGCACCAGAAACGGATCGAGGGTTCCGTAGACGACGCGCGTCTCGAC
>JAEYUT010000325.1 GCA_023432305.1 Actinomycetes bacterium | reverse complement strand
CGACGATGAGCCCCGGGGCGTCGCCGTCGGCGGGCGCACGGCCCGCACCGTAGGCGATCGCGAGAGCGCGCGTCGACGGCGAGGCATCGTCGACGATGACGTCGACACCGCGCGCGGAGAGTCCGAGGCCGATGGAGGCACCCAGCAGGCCGGAGCCCACGATGCGCACCTGCTCGGCGAGTCGACGATCGGTCATCGAGTGCGTCCCTGTCGTGAGGCGGATGTGCGGGTGGCCGAGCCGGTCGGCCGTTTGCTCTTCTGCGCGGGCTTCCCGCTCGGCTGCGGCGACCGGGCGAGCCCGAGCAGCGCGCCGACCTCCGCGCGCGTCAGGTCGCGCATCCGGCCCGCAGGCAGCGAACCCAGGTGCAGCGGACCGAACTGGCGGCGCACAAGGTCGATCACGGGGTGCCCGACCTCCGCCATCATGCGCCGGACGATGCGGTTGCGCCCCGAGTGGAGCGTCAGCTCCACGATGGTGCGGCCGCCCGAGGGCTCGCCGATCACGCGCGCCCTGTCAGCCGCGATCGGGCCGTCCTCGAGCTCCACGCCGCTCATGAGCCGCCGCAGCGTCTCCTGGCGCACGATACCCCGCACCGTCGCGAGGTAGGTCTTCTCCACCCCGAACGACGGATGCGCGAGCACGTGCGCGAGCTCGCCGTCGTTCGTGAGCACGAGCAGACCCGTCGTCTCCGCGTCGAGGCGCCCGACGTTGAAGACGCGCTCCCCTGCCTGCTCGACGTAGGGCTGCAGGTCGGGGCGGCCGCGCTCGTCCGACATCGTGCTCACGACGCCCTTGGGCTTATTGAGCATGAGGTAGCGCTTCTCGGAGTCCACCTGCACGGGGATTCCGTCCACCTCGACGCGGTCGACGAGCGGGTCGATCCGTCGCCCCTGCTCCCGCACCACCTCGCCGTTCACCGAGACGCGCCCCTGGGCGATGTACTCCTCGCACACGCGGCGCGACGCGACACCGGCAGCCGCGAGAACCTTCTGCAGGCGCTCGCCCGTCGGCTCCTCGATCATCGGGTCACCTCATCGAAGCCGTCGACGCCGTCGGGAAGCAGCGGCGAGATCGGCGGCAGCTCGTCGAGCGAGTTGATGCCGAGCTGTGTGAGCAGCAGCGGCGTGGTCTCGTAGTTGATAGCTCCCGTCTCGGCGTCGGTGAAGGCCTCCGTGATGAGGCCGCGGCCGAGCAGGGTGCGTACGACAGAGTCCACGTTGACCGCGCGGATGGCGGCCACCGAGCTGCGGCTGATGGGCTGCTTGTAGGCGATCACGGCGAGCGTCTCCAGCGCCGCCTGGGAGAGCTTCGTGGGGCTCTGCGTGAGCACGAAGTCGCGCACGAGGTCGTCGTGCTCGGAGCGCACGTAGAGTCGCCAGCCGCCGCCCACCTCGCGCAGCTCGAACCCGCGGCGCGGGCCGCCGGATGCGCCGTCGTAGTCATCGACCAGGCGCGTGATCGCCGCCCGGATCTCCGCGACCGGTGCGCCAAGGGCTGTCGCGAGCGTCACGACGGGCAGGGGCTCATCGGCGATGAGCATGATGGCCTCGAGTCGACGCTCGATCTCCTCCGGCGTCTGCGGGCGCGCGGCCTCGTCGGTCTCCGTGCCGGCGGTCGCGACGTCGCCGGTCTGCTCGATGTCATCGGTCATAGTCGGCCCCCAGGGTCGCAAGCTGTTCGTCGTTCCAGTGCGCCGCCGTCCAGCGCAGGGTGAGCTCGCCGAGCGGCTCGAGCTGCTCGAAGCTGATCGCCGCATGACGGTACAGCTCGAGCACGGCCAGGAATCGCGCCACGACCACGCCGCGCTGCTCGGCGCCGGCGATCAGCTCCCGGAAGCTCGTGACCTCGCGCGAACGCAGCAGCGTCACGACGATCGCCGCCTGCTCGCGGATCGACACGAGCGGCGCGTGCAGGTGGTCGAGGCCGACCACCGGGATCGCCTTCGGGGTCATCGCGAAGGTCGCGAGTGCGGCGAAATCGTGGAGGCTCAGCGTCCACACGAGCTCCGGCGTCTGTCTGCGGTACTTCTCCTCGAGGCGCACCGAGCGCGCGTGCCGCTGCGACTCCGCCGTGAGGTGCTCCTCGAACCAGCGCGCGGCCTCCTTGAACGCGCGGTACTGCAGCAGTCGGGCGAAGAGCAGGTCGCGGGCTTCGAGCAGCGCAACATCCTCGGCGTCGACCAGCTCACCCTGCGGAAGCAGACCGGCGACCTTGAGGTCGAGCAGCGTCGCGGCGACCACGAGGAACTCGCTCGCCTGATCCAGTTCCTCGACGCCGTCGAGGCCCTTCAGGTAGGAGATGAACTCATCCGTCACCTTCGACAGCGAGATCTCGGTGATGTCGAGCTCATGCTTCGTGATGAGCGACAGAAGAAGGTCGAAGGGACCGTCGAAGTTCGCGAGCGTGAGACGGAACCCGGTCTGCTCGGGGGTCGCGGGAGTGTCGTCGGGCGCGATCTCCTCGACCGCCGCGAGCGCCTCCTCCATAGGGGCGAGTCTAGTTGCCGCGCCTGCACATCCCCGCCGCGGCGGGGCCGAGATCACCGATACGACGCCGCCTGAAGCTCGTAGAGCTCCGCGTACAGCCCGCCCGCTGCGACGAGGTCGTCGTGGCTTCCCGCCTGCACGATCCGGCCATCCGCGACGACGACGATGATGTCGGCCATCCGCACGGTCGAGAAGCGGTGTGAGACGAGCACCGTGACAGCGCCCGTCTGCGCTCCCACGCGACGCGCGGTGTCGGCGTACTGCTCGAAGAGCTCGTGCTCCGCCTGCGCATCGAGTGCCGATGTCGGCTCGTCGAGCACCAGGAGCAGGGGCTGTTCGCGCATCATCGCGCGCGCGAGCGCCACCTTCTGCCACTGCCCCCCGGAGAGCTCTGTGCCGTCGTGGTAGCTCTTGCCGAGCAGCGTGTCGAGGCCGTCGTCGAACCGCTCGAGGAGCGACTGGGAGCGCGCACGACGCACCGCCTCCCTCACGGCCGCGTCGTCATCCATCGCGTCGATCTCGCCGATCCCGATCGAGCGGCGAGCGGCGAGCTCGAAGCGCACGAAGTCCTGGAATCCTGCCGAGATGCGGCTGCGCCACTCGTCGACCGCGAAGTCGCGCACGTCGATCCCGTCGACGGTGAGGCGTCCGGCGTCGACGTCGTAGAAGCGGCACAGCAGCTTCACAAGGCTCGTCTTCCCGGCGCCGTTCTCTCCCACGATCGCCACCGTCGCCCCCGCGGGCAGCAGCAGGTCGACGCCGTCCAGGATCCGGCTGTCGGTGCCGGGGTAGCCGAACGCGACGCCGTCGAGACGGATGCCCTCGGTCAGCTGGGCGGGCACGGGACGCGGCGCGGGCGGGTCGTCTCGGTGCACGAGCTCCTCCACCCAGTCGACCGTGCGCATCATGCGCGCGCCGCGCTGCAGCTGCTGCAGCACACCCACGGCCGCAGCGACCTGCTGATTCACCTGGCCGGCGAGGATGATCACGAGGATGACATCGCCGACGCTCGCCTGACCCTCGGCTGCCCGCGCGACCACGAGCAGGGTCGCGCCCACATACGCCACCGAGAAGATGAGCTGACCCGCGAGCCACGGCACGAGGGCCAGGCCCTGCGCGCGGTTCAGGATGCGACTCGCGGCGTCCCAGGAGGCGCTCTGGCGACGGCGCATCTCGTCGGCGAGTCCACCCGCCCGCAGCTCTTTCGCGGGACCCGCGGAGACCGCGAGCCGCAGCAGGTGCCAGGATCGCCGGGTGTCTCCCGCTGCCGCTTCCCGTGCACCAGCGAGGATCGTCTCGGCACGGCGCCCCAGCAGCAGCGGAGGGATCGCTGCGAGCGGCAGCAGCAGGAGCCACGGCGAGACGAGGGCGAGAAGCACCGCTGTGGTCGCCATCGCGATCGCGAGCGAGAAGGCGTTGAACAGCGTCTCCACCATCTCGCGGGTGCGGCCCACCTCCTGCCTGAGCACCTGCAGGCGATCGGCGTAGTCGGCGCGGTCGTGGTGCGCGAGTCCGGCGGAGCCGTTCGACAGCAGGATGAGGCGGCGCTGCAGGGCGAGTTCGGCCGCTTCCCCCAGCTCGAAGTGGAAGATGTGCGCGAAGTGCCCCGCGGTGAGCGCGGCGATGAGCAGGACGCCCGCCAGCACCGCGGCGGCGATCGCGCTTGAGGAATCGCCGTCGAGAGCGCTGTCGGTGAGTGCGCTCAGCGCGCTGGCGGCGAGCGGCACCGCGACCGCCTGCAGCAGCATGAGCACCCCCGAGAGCAGCATCCGCCCAGGACTCTCCCGCCAGCTCATCGCCGCGAGCGCCCCGATGCCGCGCAGCATCCCGCCGCGCACGATCTCCGGCGTCGCGGTCATTCCTCCGCCTCCTCGGCGCCGAGTCCGCGCGCGAACCGCTCCGCCTGCAACCGGAACAGGCGCGCATAGTGGCCATCGGCGTTCAGCAGGCTCGCATGATCGCCATCCTCGACGACGCGACCGTCCGCGATCACCACGATCCGGTCGGCGCGACGCACCGACGAGAACCGGTGCGAGATGAGCAGCGACGTGGGTCCGCGCGTGATCTCCACGTAGCGGTCGAAGAACTCCACCTCCGCGCGCACGTCGAGCGCGCTCGTCGGCTCGTCGAGCA
>JAEYUT010000302.1 GCA_023432305.1 Actinomycetes bacterium | reverse complement strand
GGGGGGGGGGGGCCCCCCCCGCCTCTCGGATGTCGGATCGTCGGTGTCAGTCCTCGCTGGACGAGCGGGCGTGAGCGCGGCCGATCGAGCCGATCACGGCATCGAGCGGGGTGCCGGAGGCGTCGCGCTTGGCGCCGGCTTCCGGGAGGGTGCGCACCGCGCCGTCCGCCGCGACGGCGAGTGCCGGGGCAGGCCCCACCCAGGCGAGCGCGAGCGCGGATTCGCCCTTGAGGAACGCGTGCGAGCGCACGCCTCCGGTGGCGCGGCCCTTGCCGGGGAACTCGGTGAAGAGGCTGACCTTGGCGCGGCCCGGGTCGGTGCCGGGGAGTGTCTCGGCGGGTGTCGAGATGGTGACGACGTGGGCGTCATCAGGGGCGACGGAGCCGAAGAAGATGACGTCAGCTCCGGCGGACAGCTTGATGCCGGCCATGCCGCCTGCACTCGTTCCCTGGGGGCGCACCTGCGATGCCGAGAAGTGCAGCAGCTGGGCGTCTGAGGTCACGAACACGAGCTCGTCGGACTCCGGACCCTGTGCGACGCCGACGACCTCGTCGCCCGGCTTCAGAGCGATCACCTCGAAGTCGGGCTTGTTCGGGTAAGCGAGGCTCGCGACGCGCTTCACGATGCCCTGGCGCGTGCCGAGAGCGATCGAGTCGTCGGTCGTGAGCGACACGAGCGCGAGCACGCGCTCCTTCTTGTCGGTGAGCCCCAGGTAGTCGGAGATCTTCGCGCCGGCGGCCAGCTGCACCGAGTTCGCCGGCACCGAGGGCAGGTCGACGGGGGTGAAACGCACGAGTCGTCCGCGATTGGTGACAGCTCCGAGCTCGCCGCGTGTGGTGCCCGTGACGATCGATCGGATCGCGTCGTGCTTGCTGCGGCGTGCCGCAGGCTGCAGCGGATCGGAGCCTTCCGGCATGTCGACGCGGACCGCGCGGCCGGTCGTCGAGAGGAGCACGACGGTCGGCACGTCGGGGATCTCGAGCGACACGCCGGCGTTCTTCTTCGAGGACTTCGATGCGGTCACCTTCGCGCCCGCCTCGGTGAGCATGGTGCGACGAGGAGTGCCGAAGCGCTCCGCGGTCTCCTCGAGCTCGTCGCCCACGAGCGCGCGGATGCGCGCGGGGGAGCCGAGCAGGGCCTCGAGTTCGGCGATCTCGGCGCGCAGCTTGTCGCGCTCCGCCTCGAGTTCGATGCGGCTGAATCTTGTGAGGCGGCGCAGCTGCAGCTCGAGGATGTAGTCGGCCTGGATCTGCGAGAGATCGAAGACCTCCATGAGCCGCGTACGCGCCTGCGCGGTGTCGTCGCTCGTGCGGATGAGCTGGATGACCTCGTCGATGTCGAGGATCGCGATGAGGAGGCCGTCGACAAGGTGCAGGCGCTCCTGGCGTCGCGCGAGTCGGTACTGGCAGCGTCGCGTGACGACCTCGATGCGGTGGTCGAGGTAGACCTGCAGAAGCTCCTTCAGGCCGAGTGTCTGCGGGCGGCCTTCGACGAGGGCGACGTTGTTGATCGAGAAGCCGTCCTCGAGCGGCGTCAGACGGTACAGCTGCTCGAGAACGGCCTGCGGGGAGAAGCCCGTCTTGATGCCGATGACGAGGCGGAGGCCGTTCTTGCGGTCGGTGAGATCCGTGACATCGGAGATGCCGGTGATCTTCTTGGAGTTCACCCCGTCCTTGATCTTCTCGATGACCTTCTCGGGGCCGACCATGTACGGCAGCTCGGTGACGACGAGACCGGTGCGGCGGGCGGAGAGCTGCTCGACCGTCACCTTGGCGCGTGTCTTGAAGGTGCCGCGGCCGGTCGCGTAGGCGTCGCGGATGCCGTCGAGACCGACGATCGTGCCGCCTGTGGGGAGGTCGGGGCCGGGAACGTACGCCATGAGCTCGTCGAGTGAGGCGTCGGGGTTCTCGAGCAGGTGGCGAGCCGCGCCCACCACCTCATTGAGGTTGTGGGGCGCCATGTTGGTGGCCATGCCCACCGCGATGCCCGTCGCGCCGTTCACGAGGAGGTTGGGGAAGGCTGCGGGCAGAACCGAGGGCTGCAGGAGCTGGTTGTCGTAGTTGGGGACGAAGTCGACGACGTCTTCGTCGATCGATTCGACGAGGGCGACGGCGGCGGCCTGCATGCGCGCCTCGGTGTATCGCGCCGCTGCGGGGCCGTCATCGAGCGAGCCGAAGTTGCCGTGACCGTCGACGAGCGGGATGCGCAGCGCGAAGTCCTGCGACAGGCGCACGAGGGCGTCGTAGATGGCGGAGTCGCCGTGCGGGTGCAGGCGGCCCATGACGTCGCCGACGACGCGCGCGCTCTTGACGTGCCCCTTGTCGGGACGCAGCCCCATCTCGTTCATCTGGAAGAGGATGCGGCGCTGCACGGGCTTCAGGCCGTCGCGTGCGTCAGGCAGGGCGCGCGAGTAGATGACCGAGTACGCGTATTCGAGGAAGGACCCCTGCATCTCCGTCGACACATCGACATCTTCGATGCGTTCGCCGGCAGGGAGGGCTGAGGAGGTTTCGGGCGGAGTCATAAGATCGTGGCAATGCTACCGGCGACGAAAACACACCGGATGAGCCTTGCCGATGTCGTGCCGAATTGCCTCGACTCGCTGGCCGGCCGACAGGGGCGGATGGGCCTCGTGCCCGTCGAGCGCGCCGTCGTCGTGCTCGTGGACGGGCTCGGTCATGCTGCGCTGACCGCTCATTCCGGATACGCGCGCACGCTCGCGGCTCGACTTCCGCATGATCCGCCGATGGGGTCCGGATTCCCGTCGACGACGGTCGCCGGACTCGCGACGCTCACGACCGGGCAGCCGGCGGGACGTCACGGACTGGTGGGCTATCAGGTGCTCGACCCCGAGCGCGACCGGGTCGTCAATCAGCTGAGCGGCTGGGATGGGCTCGACCCGCGCTCTTGGCAGCGCGAGCAGACGCTCTTCGAGCGCGCGGCACTCGATGGGGTGCGGTCGACGGCGATCGCGCATCCGCGCTATCGCGACTCCGAGCTGACGCGCGCCGTGCTTCGCGGCGCGGCGTTCGTCGGTGCGACCACCGCGGATGATCGGGTGGCCCGACTCCGGGAGGAGCTCAGCCGACCGGGGCCGTCGCTCATCTACTACTACGTCAACGACGTCGACGCGGCTGGCCATGCGCACGGCATGGACTCGGGTCAGTGGCTCGCCGCCCTCGAGGACCTCGACGCCGAGATGCGAGATGTCGTGCGCCTGCTGGGTCCGACAGATGGCCTCCTGCTCACCGCTGATCACGGGATGGTGGATGTCCCGGAGCGTGCGCACCGGATCGCCGCTGCGTCGCTGCTGGCGGGCGTGCGTCACGTCGCGGGGGAGCCTCGGTGCCTGCAGCTGCACCTCGAACCGGACGTCGACGTCGATGCGCTCGCGGAGCGCTGGCGGGCGAGGGAGGGCAAGCGGGCCTGGGTCGCGACGAAAGCACAGGCGATCGGCGCGGGCTGGTTCGGCGAGGTTGCCCCGGAGGTCGCCCCCCGGATCGGCGATCTTCTCGTCGCCGCTCGCGGAGATCACGCCTACTACACGGACCCGGATGACCGCGCGCGCTCGATGATCGGCCAGCACGGGTCGCTCACAGCCGCAGAGCTCGCGATTCCGCTTCTGCGGTTCGGAGCGTTCGCCCGCTGAGCTCTACAGGTCGTCGTCGGTGCGCGCGCCGAAAACGATCTCGTCCCAGCTCGGCATCGAGGCGCGCCCGCGGCGCTTGCCGAGCGGGCCGGTGGCGCCCGACGCTCCGGAGGCCTTCGCGGTCGGCTGAGGTGCCGGCTTCGCCGCGGTGGGCAGATCCTCGGGGACGTCCAGCGGGATGTCGACGAGCTTCACCACACCCGTCGACGGGTGGCTCGCGCGACCGGCGTCCGCTT
>JAEYUT010000293.1 GCA_023432305.1 Actinomycetes bacterium | reverse complement strand
CACCAAGGCGGTCGTCGGAGTACGGGATGAGACGCCCGCGTTCATGGACGATCTGCTGGGCGACTCGAACCTGTTCGCCGAGCTCAGCAAGGCGCTGCCGGCGATGCTGTACGAGTTCCTGAAGGGCGCGTCCGAATGAGGTCGGGTGATCCGCCATGCTTGGAGCATGACGGATCACATTTCCACCACGCCCGCAGCCGCCCCCGCCCCTGAGGCGGTCCCCGCAGCCGCGGCCCCCAAGACCACCAACGGATGGGGCATCGGCGGCCTCGTGCTCGGCATCGTGAGCCTGCTGCTCGGGTTCATCCCGTTCTTCGGGTTCCTGGCACTCGTGCCGGCGCCGTTCGGCATCATCAGCTCGATCGTCGGGCTCGTCGTGAAGAACAAGAAGCGCGGCCTGGCCATCACGGGCCTCATCCTCTCGATCCTGGCGATCGTCGTCGGCCTCATGATGAGCCTCGGTCTCATGATCGCCCTCAGCGGCGGCGGCATCGACGGCTTCTTCGAGGTGGGCCCGGCAAGCACTGTCGAGGTCTCGGAGAGCTGAGTCTCGGCTCCTCCCCATCGGCGAGCGGCTCCGCTCGCCGATGGGGAGACCTGCCGATGCGGAATCCTCACGGATGGCGGCTCGGCAGGGCAGGATGGAGCGCATGTCCGACTCGCAGCAGCCGGGGGCCGACTCGGTTCCTCCCGTCCCTCCCGCATTCGACCCGACGGGCCCGTCCTCCGATGTCGCTCCGGAGGCGTCCGCCGAGATCGAGGGTTCGGCCTCGCTGAGTGACGCGCCGGACGCCGGCACCGGCGCGGCACCGGCGCACCCCGCGCCGGCCTCGCCGCCGCCGCCCGCCCCGATCGTCAACCCGTACGTGCAGACGCCGACCGGCACCATCCCCGGTTCTCCGAACCCGTACGTGACGCCCACCCAGCTGCCCGTCAGCCAGATCAGCAACCCGTTCTCGGCTCCCGCCGCCGCCGTGTTCGGGCAGCAGCAGCCACCCCAGCCGATGGGCGCCCCCGTCCCTCCGCCGACCTACCCCACCGCGCCCCAGCCCGGGCCCCAGTTCGCGGCTCCGATGGCGCCCCATCCGCAGATGGCGGGCACGCCCGCCGCCGGCCCGCAGGTGCCGGCCCCGGCCCAGCCTGCCGTCTTCCCCTACCCGGAGTACGGCCCGCCTCCCGGCGCTCCCGGCTACGCCGGTTACGCGCCCGGCGTGATGCCGCCCCCGTCGACCTTCAACGTGCTCGGCCTCGTCGCGCTGATCCTCGGTGGTCTCGGGCTGCTGATCGGCATCGTGCCGTTCGTGGGGGTCTTCGGCACGATCCTGGGGTTCGCAGGCCTCATCATCGGCATCGTCGGTCTCGTCGTGAAGAACAAGACGAAGGGCCTCGCCATCGCGGGCACTATCGTGTCCGGTGTGGCGCTCATCGCGAGCATCGCCGTCTCCGCATGGGCTTTCTCGATGGTGTCGCAGCCGTTCTCCTCCGGAAGCGACTGGGATCCGGACTACGAGCCGGAGCCGTGGGTCGCTGAGGATCCGGGCGCGTCGCCCGACTCGGAGCTCGGAGGGACGGGGCCCGGATCCTCGACCGAGCCGTACGCGCTCGGCGAGACGATCCTCATCGCGGATGAGAACGGTCAGTACTGGGAGCTCGTCGTCGAGCAGCCGACGCTCGATGCGACGGCCGATGTCGCGGCCGCGAGCGACTACAACGAGGTGCCCCCCGACGGCTACCAGTACGTCATCGTGCCGATCACCTACACCTACCTCGGGGAGGCCGCCGAGAGCGCCTGGCTCGACTTCTATCTGTACGTGAGCGGGTCCGACGGCAACGCCTACCCGGATGCGTTCATCTACGAGTACCCGGATCACGTGACCGACGCGGAGGATCTCGCGACGGGCGAGACGGCGACCCTCGTCACCATGTTCCTCGTGACGTCGGATGCCGTCGACGGCAGCCTGCTGAAGATCACCCACTGGAACAGCGACACGATCTACGTCGCGCTCGACTGAGCCGGAGAATGACGGCGGGCTGGCGCGCGAGGAGCGCAGCCAGCCCGCCGTGCGCTGATGCGGGGATCAGTACCGACGCATCTCCGGATCCACCTCGTCGGCCCACGCGTCGATGCCGCCGGCGAGGTGACGCACGTTCGGGAAGCCGGCGTGCAGCAGATAGCCCGCGCCCTGCGCGGAGCGGATGCCGTGGTGGCAGTACACGACGATGGGACGGTCGGGGTCGAGCGCCTCGGTGAGCTCAGGCAGACGCCCGAGCGGCAGCAGCATCGCGCCGGGGATCGCGGCGAGCTCCGCCTCCCACGTCTCGCGCACGTCCACGAGCTGCACGTTCGGGTCGCGGTCGAGGAGCTCCGCCAGCTCGGCGGGGCTGATCTCCTCGGGGGCGCTCACAGGTCGATGCTCTCGCCGGGGGCGAGCACCTGGAACACCCCGTCGCCCTGCTCGGTGGCCCACTTCAGGCGCGCGTTGCCGAGCTCCTTGCCGGCCACGGAGAGCGTCATGTCGTGCACGGGGAAGGCGCGCGCCGGGGCGACGCTCAGCACGTAGTCCATGGCCTCGCCGATCTTCAGCCAGGGTGCCCCCACGGGCGCCGCGAGCAGCGGCACGGGCGCGCCCGGGCCGTCGTACGAGTCGCCACCGTAGTAGAAGGTCTCGTCGATGAACACGCCCACGTTGTCGACCCGCGGGATGGAGGAGTGGATCTCGTTGTGCACACCGCCGTGGAAGCTCAGCTGGAACGGGCCGACCTCGACCGTGTCGCCCGGCGACACCACCTCCACCTCGATGTCGTCACCCACGGCGATGTCCGCAACCCCCTGGGGGCCGAGGATGCGCACGTCGGGGTTCTTCGCCACGATGTCGCGCACGCGCTCGGGCGAGAAGTGGTCGGCATGCTCGTGCGTGATGATGATGGCCGTGATGCCGGTGTAGTCGGGGAGCGTCGCGAGGAAGCTGCCCGGATCGATGACGAGCTTCGCCGACTCCTTCGACACCACCATGCAGGAGTGCTCATACTTCGTGACGTTCATGCTCTGAGCCTATGGGCGGCTGCGGCCGCCGTGAGAGCCCTTGCGCGGCGGCGCGGATGATGTCATGCGCCCAGCTGCTCCACGAGCGCGAGCCCGCGGTCGGCCCACTCGATCTCGGTGCGGGCACGCGCGACGAGCCCCTCGTAGGCGAACAGCTTGAAGGCGATGGTGCGCTCGCGCTCCGGCTCGGGGGTGACGGCGAGGCGGCGCACGAGGATGGGGTTGGTGAGGGCCCGGATGCGGGCGATCTCGTTCTCCCAGCGTTCGAGCTCCGAGCTCCACTGGGCGCGATGCGCATCCAGGAACGCCCGCGCGGATTCGGGCGTGGTGGCCTCGAGGTAGGCGGCGCGCAGGTGCGCGGGGTCGCGGATGCGCTGGTAGTCGGGCGGCTCGGCCATCCAGTCGCGGAACGCCTGATCGCCGGCCTCGGTCACGTGGTAGAGCCTGCGGCGCCGCTTCTCGCCGCGCAGCTGCTCCTCACCGGAGATGAGGCCCTCGGCCTCCATCTTGCGCAGCTCCGGGTAGATCTGGGAGTCGGGGGCGTGCCAGACATGCCCGACCGACTCGTGGAAGACCTTCGCGAGGTCGTAGCCCGAGAGCGGGCCCACGCGCAGCAGCGCGAGCAGTGCGTACCGCAGCGCCATCGCAGGTCTCCTTCCCGGTTCAGGCTAGCGGTGCGGTCCGGCGCGACGGTGCGGGTGTCGTCGCGCCGGACCGGGTCATCAGTCGCGGTAGCCGGTGCGCCATCCGCCGTGGTACTCGACGCGGGCGACGGCCGAGTACGGCACGGGGCTGACGACGGCGCGGATCTCGGTCTGCTCGTGCGGCTCGACGGCGGCCTTCCGGCTGCCGCCGTTCGGCTCGCCCCAGACGACGCGCAGCTCCGTGCCTTCGGGAACGTCGGGGTCGACGGTCGCGAGCGAGAGCGCGGTGCGCTCGTTGGCGCTGTAGCCGGTGAACATCGAGAACCCGACGACGGTGCCGTCGGCGTCGACGATGGAGTCGTAGTTCGCGGATCCGTAGTTCGCGAGCGGCAGGTCGAAGAACTTGTAGCGCGGGCCCTCGGGCTGGAACATCGAGCCGAAGAGGCGCGTCATGTCGTCGCCGTTCCACGCGAGCGTCACCTTGCGACGCTGGGTCGCGGGGTCCACCTTCTCGAGCGCGTCGCGTCCGATGAAGTCGTGGTCGAACTTGATGAACGAGCCGTATCCGAGCTCCCAGGGGGTGAGGTAGTAGTCCTCGATGTTCTCCGAGACGAACGAGCCGGCGAGCGTGCCGGTGGCCTCGTACCCGTCAGCGGGCAGCCATTCGCGGTAGGCGCGCTCCGCCTCGCCCGTGTAGATCGCGGGCAGCGGCGAGGGGATCCATCCGGATTCGAGGGTGTTCGACGGGTAGGCGCGTGATCCGACGGGCACGAGACCGAACTCGGCGCCCGCTTCGACGATCGCGTCGCGGATGCGGTCGTGGTCGGCGTAGGGGCCCCAGATCTCGAGGCCGGGTGCGCCCGCCATGCCGTGGCGGAGGGTGCGCACGGTCGTGCCGTCGATCTGCATCGTGCCCATGTTGAAGAACTTGAGCTGCTCCACCGGCCCGCCGTTGAGCTTCTCGATCACCGCCCACGCGGTGGGGCCCTGGATCTGGAAGCGGTAGTAGCGGCGTGAGACGGCGTGACCGTAGGGGCGCGACGGCGAGCGGCGATCCACCTCGATCTCGAGGTTCTTGTAGTCGCCGGTCTCGCCGTGGAAGAGGAGCCAGTTGGCCGCGGGGGAGCGGCCCACGTACACGTACTCGTCCTCCGCCTCCCGGAACAGGATGCCGTCGCCGATGACGTGCCCGGACGCCGTGGTCGGCACGTACTGCTTCGCCTTGTCGACGGGGAACACGGCGGTCGAGTTGATCGCGGTGTCGCTGATGAGGCGGATGGCGTCGGAGCCGCGCAGGAACAGGTTGTCCATGTGGTGCGACTGGTCGTAGAGCACCGAGGCCTCGCGCCAGGCGGTCTGCTCCTTGATCCAGTTCTGGAAGTCGCTCGGCACGACGGGGTAGATGTACGAGCCGATCTGCGAGTTCCGCAGCAGCTCGACGGGGCTGCCGGTGCGATCCAGCACCTGCTGCAGGTTGGTGGCGGTGGCGGTGGCGGTGTCTGTCATGTGCGTACCTCTCTGTCGCGTCAGAAGACGATGGTGTGGTTGCCGTGCCGGATGACACGGTCGTCGGCGTGCCACTGCACGGCACGTGAGAGCACTTCGCGCTCGACGTAGGCTCCGCGCGCCTGCAGATCGGCGGCGGTCATCGCGTGCGTCACCCGGGTGACGTCCTGTTCGATGATCGGCCCCTCGTCGAGGTCGCGGGTGACGTAGTGCGAGGTCGCGCCGATGAGCTTCACGCCTCGCTCCTTCGCCTTGCGGTAGGGGGCGGCGCCGATGAAGGCGGGCAGGAAGCTGTGGTGGATGTTGATGATCGGCACCCCGATCCGCTCGAGGAAGTCGTCCGAGAGGATCTGCATGTAGCGCGCCAGCACCACGAAGTCGACGTTGCCCGCGAGCAGCCGCAGGATCTCGGCTTCCGCGGCGCTCTTGTCGGCGCCGGTGGAGGGAACGTGGATGAAGGGGATCCCGAAGGAGCGCACGTCGTCGGCGCTCGTGGTGTGGTTGGAGATCACCATGGGGATGCTCACCGGCAGCTCGCCGCGGCGGTGACGCCACAGCAGGTCGAGCAGGCAGTGGTCGGACGTGGAGGCGAGGATCGCCATGCGCTTGGGGGTCGACTGGTCGGTGAGGGTGGAGTCGAGGCCGAGCGGTGCGAGCGTCGCGTCGAGGTCGGCGCGGATCTCGGGGAGGGCTGCGGCGAGGCCCGGCCGGTGGAAGACGACGCGCTGGAAGAACGCACCGCCGTCGGCGTCGTCCGAGTACTGGTCGAGCGAGACGATGTTGCCGCCGTGGCGGGCGATGAGCGCGGTGACGGCGGCGACGATCCCGGAGCGGTCGGGGCCGTGCACGATGAGGCACGCATGGTCGTGGCGGCGCGCCACGGCGGGGCTCGCCTCCGGTGCGGGGGCTGTCGCTTTCACGGGGTGCCTCCGCGGTGGGCGCGCACCCACTCGGCGGTCGCGGGGAGTCCGCCGAAGGTGTAGAAGTGCAGCGCCACATCGCCCGTCTGGGGTGCTGCGGCGAGGCGGTCGGCGAGGTCGGCGACGAAGCGCTCCGGGCCGGCCGTGCCCATGAGGTTCGTGAGCGAGAAGCCGTACTTGCGCACGATCAGGGCGTTCGCGCCCACGCCGAAGCGGGTGGCGAAGGCGATGAGCCGCTTGATGCCGGCGGGGCCGGGGGTGCCGACGCGGATGGGCGACGCGATGCCCTGCGCGCGCACGTCCTCGATCCACGCGACCACGGGATCCGTGTCGAACGCGAACTGGGTGAGGATCACAGACCCGAGTCCCTGCTCGGCGAGGGCGGCGTGCTTGTCGGCGAGGGCGTCGCGCAGCACGTCGTTCGGGATGTCGGGGTGGCCTTCGGGGTAGCCCGCGATGCTCACCTCGCGCACCCCGTAGTCGCCGAGGATGCCGGTGCGGATGACGTCGAGCGAGGAGGCGTAGGGGCCTTCCGGGGTCGCGGGGTCGCCTCCGACGACGAAGACGTGCTCGCTCGCGCCGATGTCCTGGAGGCGGTCGAGGAACTCCTCGAGCTGGGCCTGGGAGGCGAGGCGCCGGGCGGAGATGTGGGGGATGGGCACGAACCCCAGGTCGCGCACGGCGCGAGCGGCGGCGAGGCGCATGTCGAGGTCCTCGTTGCCGAGGAAGGTCACGTTGACGCGTGTGCCGGCGGGCAGCAGCGGCGCGGCGTCGGCGAGCCCGGCGACGTCTTTGCCTGTCATCTCGAGCGAGAAGTCGTCGAGCAGGGCGGCGGCGGCGGCTGCGGCGGCGTTCTCCGTCATGGAGCGCGTTCCTCTCGTGGTGGTGCCGCACGGCGGTGTGCGACGCCACGAACAATACCTATGCGCATAGGGAATGTCCATAGGGATCGATTCATTCGAATGAATTATTCACGATTTTCGTGACGCTCGTCATGAAACTCTTGACAATCGATCGAGGAGTGCTCGACCATGACGGTGTCAACACATCGACGTGTCGACCGTGGATCGGGTGCACCCCGTGCCACGGACCTCGGCGCGTCACCGACAGGCTGACCCCACCATCACGAGAGGCCCGATCCATGAAGAAAGCACTCACCGCGGCTGCATTCGGCGCCGCGGTCGCACTCGCACTCGTCGGATGCACCGACTCCGCTGCCGGTCCCACCACCGCCCCCAGCGATTCGGACACCGGCGAGCTGCGCACCGTCCGCGTCGCAGCCCTTCCCATCTCCGAGACCGGCGCCCTCTGGGCCGCGATGGACGAGGGGATCTTCGCCGAGCACGGCCTCGAGATCGAGGTCGTCCCCGCGCAGGGCGGCGCCCAGGCGATCCCCGGTCTGCTCAACGGCGACATCGAATTCGCCATCGGCCAGCCGTTCGGACCGTTCCGCGCGGCGCTCGCCGACCTCGGCGCGCCAATCATCAGCAACTACTCGAGCTCGCTCGGCGCCGACGCGGACAAGGACGTCAACGCGGTCGTCGCCCTGAACTCGTCCGGCATCGAGACCGCCGCCGACCTCGCGGGCAAGCGCGTCTCGGTGAACTCGCTCGGCGCCGCCGGCGACGTGACCATCATGAAGGCCGTCCAGGATGCGGGCGGCGACCCCTCGACGATCGAGTTCGTCGAGGTCGCCTTCCCCGACGCGCAGGCGCAGCTCGAGGCCGGCACGATCGACGCGGCGTGGGTGCCCGACCCCTTCATGTCGATGGTCGCGAACGGCGAGGGCCGCATCGTCATCCACCCGTACCAGGAGACGATCCCCGAGCTCGCGCTGCTCACCAACATCACCACGCAGAAGCTCATCGACGAGGACCCCGAGCTCGTGAAGGCGTACGCCGAGGCGATGGCCGAGGCGCTCGACTGGGCCCAGGCGAACCCGGATGCGGTGCGCGCCGCGATCGTGAAGAACATGGGCATCCCGGAGGCCGCGGCCGCCGGCATCACCCTGCCGACCTTCACCGCGAAGCTCGATGAGGGCAACGTCAAGGCGCTCGCGGAGCTCGGTGTCGAGTTCGGCGTCCTGCCCGAGATGCCCGACTTCGACAAGCTGCTCAACCTGCAGTGATCCGCCAGGTGCGGGGGCGTCTCGGCGACGTGCGCCCCCGCACCCCGCGCATCCCGGCTCCACCTCGACTCGGAAGAGACTCATGACATCCGCCACCCTCGTCGCGGCGCGAACCCGCTCGCGCCGCTCGTCGCGTGGACTGCGCAAACCGCTGCTCGGGCTCGCGGGCATCCTCGGGTTCCTCATCACCTGGCAGCTCATCCCGACCCTCGGCATCATCGACGCCCGCTACCTGCCGCCCGCCACCACGGTGCTCGCTCAGCTCGTGACCGAGTTCGGCGACCTCGAGTTCTGGCGCAACGTCGGCCGCACCCTCACCACGTGGGGCATCGGACTCGCCATCGCGACCGTCGCGGCCACCGCCCTCGGCACCATCATCGGCCTCGTGCCGTTCCTGCGGCGCCTCACCCACACC
>JAEYUT010000254.1 GCA_023432305.1 Actinomycetes bacterium | reverse complement strand
ACTGTGCGCTTCACCTCGGCGAGGTCCGCGGAGCGCCACTCGAGTCCGCTGAGAGGCGCGGCGCCTCCCGGGGTGCCCCCGCCGGATCCGCCGCCCGCCCCGGCACCTCCGCCCGCCGCTGCCCCATTTGGCGCTGGCGCGTCGCCGGCGTCGAGGGGCTCCGTCGCGACGACACTCACCGTGATCGCATCTGCGGACTCGGGGGCCTCCCGCTCGTGCGCATACAGGTCGACGAGCGACGGCGGCGTCGTCTCGGCCACCTGCGGCGCGGACGATGCCTGCATGGCGTGGCCACTCGCCGCCGCGGTGCCGGCGACGAACACGAGCCCCGCGAACGCGGCGACGAGACGAGCGGACATGAAGCTCCTTCGGGTTCGAGACACTGTAGCGCACACCCCGCCGTTAGCGGGAGAACCAGCCGATCGCAACGGTCTTGTCCCGAACCGGGAGGCATCGGAGGCTCGGGAGGTCGAAAGGGGTTCCATGCCGATCGTCGGATTCCATGCCTCCCATGAGCAGATGCACCCGTCTGCGCTGCTCGAAGCCGTGCAGGACGCCGAAGCCGCAGGCTTCGACGCCGCCATGTGCTCCGACCACGTCGCGCCCTGGACGAGCGCGCAGGGCCACTCAGGCTTCTCCTGGTCGTGGCTCGGCGCCGCACTCGCGACGACCCGCTTCGGCCTCGGGCTCGTGACAGCCCCCGGTCAGCGGATGCACGGCGCGGTCGTCGCGCAGGCGCTCGGCACGCTCGGGGCGATGTTCCCCGGCCGCATCTGGGCCGCGCTCGCGAGCGGAGAGAACCTCAACGAGCACGTGACAGGCGACCCCTGGCCCGACCACGCGACGCGGCGCGACCGTCTCGCAGCGAACGCCGACGTGATCCGGAAGCTGCTTGCCGGCGAGACAGTGACCCGGCGCGACGAGCTCATCACCGTGGATCGGGCACGCGTGTGGTCGCGGCCCGAGGTTCCCCCGTTGCTCTTCGCGGCAGCCGTGAGCCCCGAGGGGGCGGCGCACGTCGCCACCTGGGCCGACGGGCTCGTGACGGTCCTGCAGGAAGGCGACGCGCACCGCGACACCATCGCCGCCTACCGCGACGCAGGAGGTGCGGGTCCCGTGAGCCTGCAGGTGCATGTGAGCTACGCCAGCACCCGCGACGAAGCGGAGGCGATCGCACTCGACCAGTGGCGGCACGCCGCCGTGCTCCCACCCGACCTGTGGGATCTTGCGACCCCCCAGGAGTTCGACGCGCGGGTCGCGGAGGCGACGATCGCCGACATCCGGGAGCACGTCATCGTGACCTCCGACCTTGCAGAGCTGCGCGACCGACTCACGGAACTCGGCGCCGACGTCGACCGCCTGTACCTGCACCATGTGGGCACCGAGCAGACCGCATTCATCGACGACATGGGCGAGCACGTGCTGCCCGCCATCCGAGAGGCCAGCCGATGAAGATCACCGACACGAGCGACCTGTGGTGGAAGACCGCCGTCATCTACTGCCTCGACATCGAGACATATATGGACTGGGACGGCGACGGCCGCGGCGACATCGTCGGGCTCACCCACCGCATCGACCACCTCTCCGCACTCGGAGTCACGTGCCTGTGGCTCATGCCCTTCTATCCGACCCCCGGCAGAGACGACGGCTACGACATCACCGACTACTACGCCGTCGACCCGCGACTCGGCGACCTCGGACAGTTCGTCGAACTCATCCGCACCGCAAACGACCGCGGGATGCGGGTGATCGTCGACCTCGTCGCCAACCACACCTCCGACCAGCATCCGTGGTTCCGCGAGTCCCGCTCGCGCATCGACTCCCCCAAGCGCGACTACTACCTGTGGCGTGACGAGCCGCCGAAGAACCAGCAGGAGACCGTGTTCCCCGGGGAGGAGTCGAGCGTGTGGGAGCTCGATGAGAAGACCGGGCAGTACTTCCTGCACAGCTTCTACCGGCACCAGCCCGACCTCAACATCGCGAACCCGAAGGTGCGCGACGAGATCGCGCGCATCATGGGCTTCTGGCTGGAGCTCGGGGTCACCGGGTTCCGGGTGGATGCGGTGCCGTTCTTCCTGCAGCTGCCGGAAGGCACCCGCGGAGACCCGCACGACTACCTGCGCGACCTCCGCCGGTTCCTGGAGCGCCGCTCGAGCGAGGCGATCCTGCTGGGCGAGGTGAACCTGCCGTACGAGGAGCAGCTCGGCTACTTCGGCGGCGGCGACGGCGCATCCCAGCTGTCGATGCAGTTCGACTTCGTCGGCATGCAGGCCCTCTACCTCTCGCTCGCGCGCCAGGATGCGACGCCGCTCGTCGAGGCGCTGCGATCCAGGCCTTCGCTGCCGCCCGAAGCCCAGTGGGCGAACTTCGTGCGCAACCACGACGAACTCACCCTCGACAAGCTCACCGACGACGAACGCCAGGAGGTGTTCGACGCGTTCGGCCCCGAGGAGCACATGCAGATCTACGGCCGCGGCATCGTGCGCCGGCTTCCGTCGATGCTCGACGGCGACCCGCGCCGCATCCGCATGGTCTACAGCCTCATGTTCTCACTGCCGGGTACGCCCGTGCTGTTCTACGGCGAGGAGATCGGCATGGCCGAGAACCTGGAGCTGGATGGACGCCGCACGGTGCGCACACCCATGCAGTGGTCGAGTGCGAAGAACGGCGGATTCTCGGATGCCGCGCCGTCGCGTCTCGTCTCGAAACCGCCGTCGGGCGGGTACTCCCCCGAGCACGTGAACGTCGTCGACCAGCGTCACGACACGGGCTCGCTGCTGAACTTCATGCGGCTGCTCACGGCGCGCTATCGCGCGTCACCCGAGATCGGATGGGGTGAGCTGGAGATCTTCGACCAGGAGAACCCGGCACTGTTCGTGCACAGTGTGAGCGCCGACATCGGACGCATGATCGCCGTGCACAACCTGTCACCGGAGGCGGCGACCGCAACGCTGACCCTGCGGGGCGAGCCGGAGGGCACGGTGCTCTCGGATCTGCTCGAGTCGCGGGATCAGGAGCTTCCCCGCTCGGGCAGGGTCGAGCTGGATGTCGACGCGTACGGCGCCCGCTGGGTGCGCGTGCTGCGCCCCGGCGACCACCGCCTCACCTGATCCGCCGAGCGGTTATGCAGGAACGGCCAGCCGTTATGCAGGAGAGGGTTGCGGTTGTGCAGGAGATCCTGGCTGACAGGTCCGGATTCCTCCGGGAAACCCGGCCGGCTCCTGCACAACCGATCAGGGATCCTGCACAACAGATCGGGGATCCTGCATAACCGATCGGGGTGTGGGATCCGGGGGTCAGCCGACGAGC
>JAEYUT010000365.1 GCA_023432305.1 Actinomycetes bacterium | reverse complement strand
GCGATCGGCCGCCGATCTCCTGCCAGATGCCGAGGGCCTCCCATGCCCAGGTGAACGGAGTGAACGACTGGTTGAACATCTGGAAGTAGTTGCCGATGAACCCCGCCTCGCGTCCGTTGAGCGCCATCGCCGCGTAGTACCCGTCGTCGTCGGTCATCGGCCCGATGAACATCCACGCGATGAGCGCCGCGATGACGAACGGGTCCGCCCAGGACAGGCGTGCGCGCCAGCGCGTGAGTGCGGCGAGCGGAGTCGAGGAGGACGATCGCTCGGCGCGCGGCACCCGATGTGCGCGGTCGCCGAGGACGAGGGCCGTGACAGTGCTCGCGAGCGCCAGCACGACGACGACGATGAGAGCCCATTTCAGCGGGCCGGGGGACGTGGCCGAGTCATCGACCACCTGCACCCGCACGCCGAGAGCCGCCTCGGGTGCCGTGGTGACATCCGAGATCAGCGCGTCGATCTGGGGAGGAAGGATCTCGGGCCAGGATGCCACCGTCGCCCCGTCACGGCTGATCGCGGTTCCCTCGACGCTGCTGCGGAGGGTCCAGGTGCGACCCGGGGCGAGCTCGTCGACGAACGTACGGCCCCGCTGCGTGAACGCGATCCCCTCTCCCTGGCGCTCGATCACCGCACCCAGCTGGCGGGCGTCCGGATGCTCAGGGCGGATGGTCGACACCACGATCTCGCTCGGAGCGAGTTCGGCGACGGTCGACGACGCGACACGCACCTCGAAGACGTGGGGGGTCTGATTGACCAGCAGCAGTGCGGTGGACTCGACCGCCGAGGAATCCGCGGGCCATGAGACATCGACTCGCTGCACCTCGACCGGGGCGACGGCGAGGAGGAGGCCGGCGACGAAGGCGACAAGCCCGCTGATGGCGGCTCCCACTGCAGCGTGACGTGTGGCGATCACAGCACAACCTAACAACCTCGCCGTGTACCCTCGCACATATGGCATCAGGCGAGGCGACAGCGTCGCGCGCCGTGCCCTTCGCGGTCGTCGCGACGCTCGTCGCGGGCGTCCTCACGTACGTGCTGCTCGGCATCGTCTCGCGGGGCCTGGACACCCCGGGGTTCGACGCATTCTCGGTCTTCTGGTCTGTGTCGCTGCTCGTCGGCTTCGGTGTCTTCGTGCCGTTTGAACAAGAGCTCGCGCGAGCTGCCGCATCGGGCGCTGACGTCCGATCCGACCTGCGGAGCCTCGTTCCGCTCGCGGCGATGCTCGCCTTGGCGGCGTCAGCCGCGTCCCTGGCCATCGGGGTCATGGCGGTCGGCGCGGATTCTGCGCCGCTGCTGGTCGCGTTCGCCCTGATCGGGCCGGTGTCGGCGGTGCAGTTCGTTGCGCGAGGTCTCATGCTCGGGCGGGGACGCATCCGGCGGTACGCGACGGTGCTGATCGTCGATTCCGTGCTGCGGGTGCTGTTCGCCCTGCTGGTTGGTGCGGTCGTGCAGGGGTCCTCGATGGACGTCGCGTGGTTCGCCTTCGGCCTGCTCGGGGCCATCGCCCTGGCGCACCTCGGTGTGCTGGCGGATGCGCGAGGTGGGTCACGCGCCGAGGTCGTCGCACGTCGCGCCTCCTGGTCGGCGGTCATCGGGCTGCTCGGGGCGGGGCTGGCATCGCAGGTGCTCCTCAACGCGGGACCCATCGCCGTCGATGTCGTCGGCGCGCCTGAAGGCGCGACCGGCGCGTTCCAGGCGACATTCAACATCGCTCGGATTCCGATCTTCGTGCTGGTTCCGTTGCAGGCGCTCCTTCTCGCGCCGTTCGTGCGCGTGTTCGCGGTCGGCCAGGCGGCTCTCGCACGCCGAGTTCTGGCGTGGATCGGCGGAGCCTTCGCGCTCGTGTCGGTCGTGGGCGGAGTCGTGGCCTTGTTCATCGGACCCTGGCTCGTCGAGCTCGTGTTCGGGCCCGGGCGCCAGCTGGACTCGCTGTCCACGGCGATCCTCGTCGCCGGTGCGTGCCTCTACGCCGGGCTCGTCATCCTCACGCAGGCGCTGGTGTCCGTCCGCCGACACCGCATCGCCTCGCGGATCTGGGTGGGCGCGCTCGCCGTCGCCGCCCTGTCTGCACTCGGAATCGAACTCGTGAGCCGCGATATCGTATGGGCAGTGGGCTGCGGATTCGCGATGGGATCCGCCGTCGGCTTCATCGTGGCAGTGGTCGATCTGTCGCGCCCCACGGCCAGGGAGAAGGAGAGCTCGTGAAGATCGTCGTCGCGCTGAACTATTACGCGCCGTACGTGAGCGGTCTCACGAACGTAGCCCGCGACGTCGCGGAGGGTCTGGCCGAGCGTGGACACGACGTCACCGTGGTGACGACCCGTCATCGGAATGATCTTCCGCTCGAGGAGATCCGAAATGGCGTCCGCGTGCTGCGGTGCCCGGTTGCGCTGCGCATCGGGAAGGGCGTCATCAGCCCGAGTCTGGTCAGCACGATCGTGCGTGAAGCTCGGGACGCCGACGTGGTGAACCTGCACGCTCCCATGCTCGAGGCCGGAGCGATCGTGCGTCGCCTTGCCGGTCGCACTCCCGTGGCCTTCACGTATCAGTGCGATATCGACAACGGCGGTGGTTTCGTCGCCCGACTGCAGGCTCGGCTGATGGACGCCTCCTGTCGTCGCGCCGCGCGCGGCGCCGCCGCGAGCGTCGTGTCGAGCGCCGACTATGCGGCTCACTCTCGCCTCGCCGACGAGCTCGCACTCGCCCAGGTCGTCATCCCGCCGGGTTGCATGACTCGCTCCGGCGGCGCGCCGACCTTCCGCGACGGAGACGGGTTGCACGTCGGGTTCCTCGGCCGCATCGTCGAGGAGAAGGGCATCACGTATCTCGTCGAGGGCTTCAGCGCGCTCCAGGATCCGGATGCTCGGCTACTCATCGCGGGTGACTTCGGTCAGGTCGCGGGCGGCTCGGTGATCGATCAGGTGCGCACCGCCATCGGCGACGATCCGCGCATCCGTCTCCTCGGCTTCCTCCCTGATGAGGACGTGCCGGACTTCTATGCGTCCATCGACGCTTTCGCGCTGACGTCGGTGAACTCGTTCGAGGCGTACGGCATCGTTCAGATCGAAGGGATGATCGCCGGTGTTCCCTCCATCGCCACCGACATGCCGGGCGTCCGCCAGCCCGTGCTCTCCACGGGGTTCGGGGTGATCGTGCCTCCGCGTTCCCCTGAAGCGATCACGGACGCGCTCGAGGGGCTCCGGACGCGATCCTTCGACGTCGTGGCGATGGCCGCGGACGCCGAGGCGCGCTACGGGCAGAAGACCGCCCTCGACAGCTACGAGCAGCTGTTCGAGCGGCTCGCACGCTGACCGCCGCTACGAGGCGTAGAGCCCCACAGCGAGCAGGCCCAGCCAGATCAGGGCGAGCACCTGGAGCATGCGGTCTCCGAGGGCGATGTCTTCGGGGGCTTCGGCGTCGCCGCGATCGATGTG
>JAEYUT010000127.1 GCA_023432305.1 Actinomycetes bacterium | reverse complement strand
TCGCCGAGGTACTGCTCGGCGTCGCGCTTGAGCTTCTGGAGGATGCGGGCCGAGATCTCCTGCGGGGTGTACTTCTTGTTGTCGATGTCCTGCTTCCAGTCGGTGCCCATGTGGCGCTTGACGGAGGCGATGGTGCGGTCGACGTTGGTGACGGCCTGACGCTTCGCGGTCTCGCCGACGAGCACCTCGCCGTCCTTGGTGAACGCGACGACCGAGGGGGTCGTGCGGAAGCCTTCGGCGTTGGCGATGACGGTGGGCTCTCCACCTTCGAGAACGGCCACGACGGAGTTGGTCGTTCCGAGGTCGATTCCGACAGCTCGTCCCATGAGGGGTCTCCTTGATGTTCGGGGAGCGCGCAGAGGTTGAGTCGCGCTGTATCAAGTTTCAGTCTTGAGCCGGAGCGAGTCAAGTTTCGACCCTGGGAGATCCCCGAACGATGACCCGTCGAGAGCTGCGAACGCGCACGGCGTGTTGATGCGTCAATATTCCGCGCCGGGCGGTTGCGCCAGATAAGTTGCGAGAGACCCGCATCACCGGCGATGCCGGGGGAACACTCTCACGGAAGCAGCGAGCCCCACATGTCGGAACCTCAGCCCACACCTCCGCCCCCGACCGCCAACACCGGCGCCGTTCGCGTCATGGGGCTCGACCTGCGCGAGAACGCCGAGGTTCCGCGGCGGCGCGTCTTCGCATGGGCGCTCTGGGACTGGGCGACCCAGCCGTTCAACACGGTGCTGCTGACGTTCGTGTGGGTGCCGAGCTTCCTCACCTCCTACTTCTTCCTCGACCCCGCCGTCGCCGCGAGCGGCATCGGCCCCGACGGCAAGCGCCTCGACTGCGACACCGCCGCCAACGCCGCCACGGAGTACTGCGGGGGGCTCGGCAACCTGGCAGCGCAGCTCGGCTGGGGCGTCACCGCCGCCGGCATCGTGATCCTGCTGCTCGCGCCCGTGCTCGGGCAGCGGGCCGACGCCGCCGGACGACAGAAGCTGCAGCTCGCGGTGTTCACGGGACTCCTCGTGCTCGCGCAGCTCGGCATGTTCTTCGTCGACGGCACCCCCGACTTCTTCTGGTTCGGCGTCACCCTCATCGCCGTCGGCAGCGTCTTCGGCGAGATCGCGGGCGTCAGCAACAACGCGCTCCTCGTCTCCGTCTCGAACCCCCGCAACGTCGGCAAGGTCTCCGGACTCGGCTGGGGCTTCGGGTACCTCGGCGGCATCATCGCGCTCGCGATCGTCGTCGGCTGCATTCTCGGCGGAGTCCTCGACGGCACCGACCCCATGACCTTCCGGATCATCGGACTGGGCGCCGCGATCTGGACCGCGCTCTTCTCCATCCCCATCCTGCTGTGGGTGCCGGAGCCCCCGAAGATGCGCGACGTCAAGCAGGTCAACTTCTTCATGAGCTACGTCGAGCTGTTCCGCAGCATCGCCCGGCTCTGGCGCGACGCCCGCCACACGTTCTGGTTCCTGCTTGCGAGCGCCGTCTACCGCGACGGCCTCTCCGCCGTCTTCACCTTCGGCGCGGTGATCGCCGGCCACGTGTTCGGGTTCGGGTTCACCGACCTCGTGATCTTCGGCATCGCCCTCAACCTCGTCGCCGGAGTCTCGACGATCCTCGCCGGGCGCCTCGATGACCGCTTCGGCCCGAAGCCCGTCATCCTGTTCACCATCGGCGGGCTCGTGCTGTGCTGCCTCACCGTGTTCTTCGGAGCGGGCCTCGGCTCGGGGCTCTTCTGGGTCGTCGGCATCATCCTCGCCGCCTTCGTCGGACCGGCTCAGGCCGCCTCCCGCTCGTTCCTCGCCCGCGTCACCCCGGCCGGGCAGGAGGGCGAGATCTTCGGCCTCTACGCCACCACGGGACGCGCGGCCGGATGGATGGCGTCGCTGCTGTGGGCCGTGTTCATCGTCGCCGCCGCCAACCAGACGCTCTACGGCATCCTCGGCATCGCCGTCGTGCTCGCGGTCGGATTCGTGCTCCTCTGCTTCGTTCGCCCGCCCGCACGCGTGGAGGCTTAAGGGGGTTCACCTCCGCGCCCTCCCGGTCTAACGTGAGGGCATGGAGGCACCTCTCGCATACTGGCTCAGCCTGGTCGAGCGCCTGCTGCAGGCACGCATCGCAGGGATGCTCGACGAACACGGCGTCACCCGCATCCAATGGCGGGTGCTGACGATCCTCGAAGAGTCGCCGGCGCCACTGGCCGCCCTGCAGCAGAACTCGGAAGGGCTGCCGCCGGCCGACGAGGACGAGACAGCGGAGTCGGCTGTGCTCGAGCTCGTGGAGAGCCGCTGGGTCGCGGGCGACGCTGACGAGTTCGCGCTCACCGAGCAGGGATCCGATGCGCTGCACCGGATGACGGCGACCGTCGCCGAGCTGCGCGCCTCCGCCCTCTCGGGCATCAGCCCCGAGGACGAGGAGGTGATGATCGCCGGGCTGCGGCGCATCGCCGAGAACCTCGACGAGTCGCCCTGAGCGGCCCACACGCCCGCCGCTAGGCTGACCCCAGGGTCGCCGCCAGCGAGCGCATCCGCATCGACCACGTGAGGCAGACACCCG
This sequence comes from Actinomycetes bacterium, assembly GCA_023432305.1. Lineage (GTDB taxonomy): Bacteria > Actinomycetota > Actinomycetes > Actinomycetales > Microbacteriaceae > Homoserinibacter. The sequence goes on along the minus strand of JAEYUT010000127.1, from coordinate 4,492 downwards.
TATGACCACCACCGACGCCACCGAGTACGTCATCCTGATGGACAACGACGGAACGCCCATCGGCACCGCGCCGAAGGCGACCGTGCACTCCACGAACACGCCGCTGCATTTCGCGTTCTCGTGCCACGTGTTCAGCCCCACGGGTCGCCTGCTGATGACCCGCCGCGCGCTCACGAAGGACACCTTCCCTGGCGTCTGGACGAACGCCTTCTGCGGCCACCCGGCACCCGGCGAGAACGCGGTCGACGCGATCGTGCGCCGTGCCGAGCAGGAGCTGGGCCTTGCGGTGCGCGACGTCGAGGTGGTGCTTCCGCACTTCCGCTACATGGCGATGGATGCCAACGGCATCGTCGAGAACGAGATCTGCCCGGTGTTCCGCGCGATCGCCGACGCCGACCCGAACCCGTCGAAGGACGAGGTGGCGGAGTGGGCGTGGGCCGATCCGCTCGCGGTGCGCACCGCCACCGAAGCGGCACCCTTCGCGTTCAGCCCGTGGTTCACCCTGCAGGTGGCTGCCTGGCCGGGGGCCTGACGGTGCCCGACGAGCAGCCCGATCACGAGCTCTGGCTCTCGGAAGGCGAACGACACACACGAGCGGAGTCGATGCGACGCATCGACGCACTCACAGAATCGACCCGGCGCGGGCTGATCCGCTGGGCGTGGCTGTGTGGGATCGTCGCGGCCGTGACGATCGCCGCCAGCGTCGCGACCTACGCACCACGCAGCGACTGGGGCGATCCGAACGTGAACTGGCTGATCGGCACCAGCGTCACGTTGTTCGTCTACCTGTTCGGCAATCTGCACTGGCTGCCGAAGATGCGCGAGGTCGAGAGAGCGAAGCAGGCTGTCGCGGACCTCGACTCGCTGGCTCGCACCCGAAAGCGTCAAGCTCCGCGCGGCACCCACTCGCACGACGCGTCGCGGATCCTCTCCCGGCGGGAGATGGACCACGCGTGGTACGGCGATCACAGCGAACTCGACTGGCGTGATCGAACGCTCGCCCAGACACTCGGTCTCGATGTCGAGACCTACATCAGCAACGTCAAAGAGGCGGACTAGTCCGAGCGGCCGATCACCCGGCAGCTGTCGAGGCTGACGACTACTCGCCGGGCGCGCCCGCGTCGCTGATCGTCACATCCGTGTGCAGGAAGTTCTGCCACGAACGCGACGCGGTCGGGCCGCGCTGCCCCTGGTAGCGGTTGCCGTAGGGACCTGAGCCGTACGGGTTATCGACGGGCGAGCTGGTGCGGATGAAGCACAGCTGGCCGATCTTCATGCCCGGCCAGAGCTTGATCGGCAGCGTCGCGACATTGCTGAGCTCGAGCGTCACGTGCCCCGAGAAGCCGGGGTCGACGAAGCCGGCGGTCGAATGGGTGAGCAGGCCGAGGCGGCCGAGCGAGCTCTTGCCCTCGAGTCGCGCGGCGACGTCATCCGGGAGCGTCACGAGCTCGAACGTGGAGCCCAGCACGAACTCGCCCGGGTGCAGGATGAACGGCTCCCCCGGCTTCGTCTCCACGAGACGGGTGAGCTCCGGCTGCTCCTCGGCGGGGTCGATGTAGGGGTACTTGTGGTTGTCGAACAGACGGAAGTACCGGTCGAGCCGCACGTCGATGCTCGACGGCTGGATCATGCTGCGGTCGAGGGGGTCGAGGCCGATGCGGCCTGCGTCGAGTTCGGCGGCGATGTCGCGGTCGCTGAGAAGCATGAGGGAAGTCTATTGACAGTGGTGTCGTGTCTCGCCCGGTGATGTGCCCGGGCGTCGATCACACGAGGTCGATGAGCTCCTGACCGGTGAGCGCGAGCTCGGCTCGACGCACCGCGCCGTCCTGCAGTGCGCCGACCGAGACCGTCGACCGCCACGCGATGTGCGGCGTGAGGATGAGGTTCGGAGCCGAGCGAAGCGGGCTGTCGGCGGGAAGCGGCTCAGTCGTGACGGTGTCGAGCGCGGCCCCCGCGATCCGCCCGGCGGCGAGCGCTGCGGCGAGCGCGTCCTCGTCGATGAGTCCCCCGCGCGAGACGTTTACCACGACGGCGGTGTCGGACATCCGATCGAGCACGCCCGCGGAGATCATGTGGCGCGTGTCGTCGGTGAGCGGCACATGCAGCGACACGACATCCGACTGGGTGAGTGCTCCTTCGAGGTCGATCGCGATCTCCGGATCGACGTCGATGAACGGGTCATAGGCGCGCACCTGGGCGCCGATCGACTGGTATAGGCGCGCAACGTGGCGGCCGATGCGCCCGAAGCCGACCACGCCGACGCGCAGCTGCGCGAACGGGGGCGCGTCGTAGGCGATCGTGCCCGCCCAGCCGCCGCCGCGGATCGCGGAGTCGCCGGTGGGCAGGCGGCGTGCGAGGGCGATGCCCATCGCGAAGGCGTGCGAGGCGACCTCATCGCTGGACGCATCCGGAACGATCGAGACGGGGATGCCCGCGTCGCGCGCGGCGACGGTGTCGATGTTCTCGTAGCCGACGCCGTAGCGCACGATCGCGGCCGGACGCCGGATGAGCGCGATGTCGGCGGCCGGGAGCTTCACATACGGGGTCACCATCACGACGGCCGCGTTCGGCAGCTCCTCGCGGAAGTGCGCCGCGTCGCGGGCGGCGACGATCGGCACCCCGTGCTTCGCGGCGAGCGCGTGTTCGCGGTCGAGGTCAGGGAAGTGGTGGGGGGCGACGAGGATCGAGCGGCCGGTGGCGAGGAGGGATTCAGACATGTCCAGCGATTCTGTGAGCGTCCGTCCCCGCAGCATCCGGGGGCGATGAGTCGTGCACCTGCACGCTACGTCGGCGATGCACCCCTCGAATGTCCCGCATCGGGACAGACGCCCTCGTGTCCGACCACGAGCAAGGGGAGGGCGCCCGATGGCACCCTCCCCCACAACTCACGCCGCGTCGATCACTCGACGGCGCGTCCGATCCGGTTGTACGTCTCGGGGGCGCGCGAGCGCAGAACGAGCGCCACGACGAAGCCGCCCACGAGAAGCAGGTACGGGATCGCGAGCAGCGTGCCCAGCAGCAGCGGGTCGCCCACGACGAGCAGGTCCATGTTGAACGTGGCCGTCATGAGGGCGAAGCCGATGCCGAGGAGCGCGATCGCGGGAGCGATGAGCGTGCGCCACACCGACCCGAGCTCGGGGTTGCGACGGAAGTACACGATGATCGCGATCGCCGTGAGCGTGAGCAGCAGGATCATGCCGTAGAACGCGACGCCGGCCGCACCCGCATACAGGGCGTTCTCGTCGCCGCCCGAGAGAGTCAGCACGAGCAGCACGGCGGCGAGAACGCCGCCCACCACGAGCGCAGAGCGCGCGGGCGAACCGTGCTTCGGGTGCACCGCCGCGAGCGCACGCGGGAAGATGCCATCCACCGCGAGCGAGTGGGTGTAGCGCGACAGGATGTTCTGCAGCGAGAGCATCGAGGCCAGGTAGCTGGTGACCAGCAGCACCGAGAACGCCTGGTTCGCGAAGGTGCCGAAGTAGTAGAGCAGCGCGTTCGGCATGATCGCGGTCGCGTCTTCGGTGGCAGCCTGCACGGCGTTGTCCGCACCCACGGAGACGATGAGCGCGTACGCGGAGATCGCGTAGAAGACGCCGAGGAATCCGACGGTGATGAACGTGGCGCGCGGGATCGTGACCTTCGGGTTCTTCACCTCGTCGCGGTAGATCGCGGTCGCCTCGAATCCGTTGAACACGCCGATGACGAACAGCAGCATCACGCCGAGGCTGTTGTTGAGCATGTTGGCCGGGTTCCAGGGCTCGAACGAGTGGCCCTCCGCTCCGCCCGCGCCGATGACGACGATGTCGAAGATCGCGATCACGACGACCTCGATGATGAGGATCGTCCCGAGCACCTTCGCCGACATCTCGACGTTGAAGTAGCTGAGCACCCACACGGTCACCAAGAGGATCGCGCTCCAGACGAACCACGGCACCGACGACGATCCCGTGAACGACGAGATCATCGTGTTGACGGCGATGCCGCCGACGACGAGCGCGGAGGAGATGTTGAACCCGTAGGTGCCGAGCGCGAGGAACGAGCCGCCGAGTCCCATCGGGCGGCCCAGGCCTTCGCGGATATACGTGTAGAACGCACCGGGACGCGGGATCGCGCGCGCCATCGCGGTGAAGCCGAGCGCGAAGAGCGCGACAATGCCGGCGATCACGATGAATGCGATCGGCGCGCCGATGCCGAACGACACCGTCACCGACACGAAGCCGAACACGACGCCAAGAGGCGCCGTGAAGGCGAGCACGGTCATGACGAGGCCGAGTGTGCCCATCTTGCCGCGGAGCTTGTACGTGCCCTCACCGGGCGGCGAGACCTGGGCGGAGCCGCCCGCAGTTGCCGTTTCAGTTGCCATCAGAATGTTCTTTCGTCCGTGGCGACGTCATCATCGCCGTCGCATGGTGGATATATCGGGCCTTCTGCGGCAGCTCCTCGTGGCTCGAGCACACCGGACAGCAGGATGTCGCTATTCAATGAGCGCGGG
>JAEYUT010000051.1 GCA_023432305.1 Actinomycetes bacterium | reverse complement strand
CGCACCGCAGTCCAGCCGGCGTCGAGCGCGAGTGCGTGCATCCGGTCGACCTCGTCGCGCGAGGCGACCCCGAACGCGAGGTGCTGCCAGCCGACGCGACCGTGCACGTGCGGGGCCGTGCTCGTGTCGCGCGCGCGATAGAGGATGAGCTCCGGCTCACCCTCGCGGTACCACGCCGAGGAGTCGGCCGCGTCGGAACGGGCGAAGCCGAGCGCAGTGAGGAGCGGATCGAATCGCGCGCGCCCCTCATCGAGGTCGGAGGCGGTGATTCCCAGGTGATCGACGACGGAAGCCATGCGCACGAGTCTGACTCACACCCCCGACGCCGTCGAGACCGGCTCCCCTGCTCGCCTGACCGGGCAGGTGCTCACTCGTCGGGGTCGGCGATCCGCTCGATCACCGCCGCACCCTGGGCTATGTCGTTCACGCGGGCCACGAGAGCATCCACCACGTCCTCCGGCACCTGCACGGCGAACTCGACATCCGCACCGTGGACGACCTCACCGAGGGTCGCCCCCTGCGCCTCGAACTCGCGCCGCACCGCACCCTCGACGGCATACGGCACCACGACGAGCAGAGCGCGCACCCGCACCAGCTCCACCCGCTCGGCATCGACGAGGGCCTGCGCGACCGCATCCGTGTAGGCGCGCACCAGACCGCCGGCACCCAGCTTCACCCCGCCGAAATAGCGCACGACGGTCGCGAGCACACCCTCCAGCTCCTGGTGACGCAGCACGTCGAGCATCGGCCGACCAGCGGTGCCAGCCGGCTCGCCGTCATCATTCGCGGCCGAATGCCCGCCCGCCATGAGCGCCCAGCACACGTGGTTCGCGCCGGGATGCTGCTGGCGCAGCTCCGCGACCCGCTCGAGCGCCTGCTCACGACCCGACACCGGCTCCACACAGCCGATGAACCGGCTCTTCCGGATCACCAGCTCACTGTGGCGCGGCTCAGCGAGCGTGAACGGCATGCACCCATTCTCTCCGCTGTGGACCCCGACGTGCCGCTACTGGCGCGAGCTGTCGAGCTGCTCCAGGACGCTGCCGCCCGACCCCTCGATGCCGTCCACGATCACACGGATCGTCACCGCGTTCTCCAGCATCAGCACATGCTCGCCGGGGATGAAGGTGTCGAGCCGCTCCAAGAAGTCGCGGATCACGGAATCCGAGTGCGCGTCACCCGTCTCCAGCACCACATCCTCGGTCTCCGTGTTGACGGGAACGAACGCATACATGCCCGACTCCGCCTCGCGCAGCTCGATGTTGGTGCGGTACTCCGCCCCGCCCATCGTGACCGTGCGGATGTCGTTCGGCATCCACACGACCACGGCGACGAGCACGGCGGCTGCGGCGATCGCACCCGCCACGGCCCAGCCGATCCACCGCGGCGCTCCGGCCCGGTGGGCCGCCGCCCGGCGACCCACTCGGCTCCTCGTCGGGGGCATCATCCAGCGATCTCCTCTTTCTCATCGCGGCGGCGCCGCAGCACCACCAGCAGGAAGCCCGTGCCGCCGAGCAGCGCCGCGAGTGCGAGCGCCAGCCCCAGCCCGCCGAAGCCGGTGTAGCCCAGGCGGTTCTGCACGAACGGGAAGTCGAGCGTGCGGTGATCGAGGAGGTCCGTGAGGATCACGTCGCCCTCCTCGTCGAACAGCACCAGGTCGGCCACGATCGAGAACACGCGCGAGCCGTCGAGCGTCGCCGTCACGCTGTCTCCGCCGCTCAGACGGTACCCGGTCGGGACATCCACCGACGTGCGGTAGATGCGCGGCGCGAGGTAGGTGTCGTGCGTCTCATTCCAGTCGACCGGCATGACGGTGAACGCGTAGCGGCCGTCCGCATCCGTGGTGCGAGTGGAGGTGCCGGTGGCGTCTTCGGCCACGACCCACTCGTCGTCGACGAGCTCCCACAGCGTCACCGTGAGCCCGGCAAGCGGCGACTCGCCGTCCTGGCGGAGACCGTCCTCGAGCGTCTCACCCCATGCGCGTCCGCCCACGATCACCGTGTGCTTCTGCGACTGCAGACCCATGTCCATCTGCACGTCGTCACGCTGGGTGGCGGGCACGGCGAGCCCCTCCTCGATCTCGATGATCGAGAACTGGCCGCTGATGCCGGTGTGGATGGTGCCGAACTCCTCCGCAGGCGCCGTCATGTCGCTGTCGACGAGCGGGTCGTCTCCGACATTCACCGGCGACCAGGTCTGCCAGCCGTCACGCTGTGCGGATACGCGGTACTCGCGCGGCTGCAGGAAGTTCGCCGCGGAGTCGTCGAAGTGCATCGGAGCGACACGGAAGCGGTACTCGCCGTTCTCGGCCGACACGGCGACGCCGCGTCCGTCCATGTCGGTCGCGGGCACCCAGGCGCCGTCGATGAGCTCCCACAGGGTGACCTCACGACCTGCGATGGGCGTCTCGTCCGCCGTGCGGAGGCCGTCGAGGTCGGAGTCCTCCCACACCAGCCCGCCGATGATGCTCGCCGGCTCGCGAAGCCCCAGATCGACATTCGGCTGCGAGATCGCGGTGCGGGTGTCGACCGCAACCAGATGTCCGTCGACGTACTCGGCGAGCACGTGGACATCCGACACCGCGGTGATCGTCGACCCGCGGGCGTCCTCGACGAAGTCGCTGTCGACCTCGTCGTCACCGGAGTTGTGGGACGTCACGGAGTACCACAGCGGGATCTCCGAGACGACCACGCGGTACTCGATCAGGGTGCGGCTCGCGTCGTCGTAGGTGGGCAGATCGTCGAAGCGGTAGGCGTTGGTCGCGGTGACCGCGCCGACCTCCGTCCATGCCCCGCCGTTTCGGCTCTCCTGGAGGGTGACCGTGTAGCGGGGGTCGGCGAGGTCGTCGCCCACCTTGGTGCCGTCGGACTGATCGTCGATGAAGATCTCACCGGCGATGTGGGCGGTTGCGTGCACGATCAGACCGAGGTCGATCGTCACGTCGTCGCGCATCACCGGCTCGGCCCCCGAGGCGTCGGCGATGAGCGAGACCAGCCCGGTGCCATCGTCCGAGATCCGCATCGTGCCGTCGAGTCGGAAGTCCGAGTCGAGGTCGGTGCGCGCGCCCTGACGCTCCGGAGCGAGCGTGTACCCGGCCAGGAGGTCCTGGGCGGCGACCGACACCGCGTAGCGGTACTCGATCAGCTCGTCCTTGCTCGTGAGGTCGAACGCCTCCACGTCGCGGAAGGAGTAGAAGCCCTGCGCATCGGACACCGCGGTCGCGGTGAACGTGTCGTCGCGCTCCCACACGCCGTCCTCGTTCTGGAGGTACTTGTGCAGGTTCAGCTTCTGTCCGCCCACTCCTGGCTCGCCGAGGTCCTGGATGCCGTCGCGGTCGAGGTCATCCCAGACTCGGTCGCCGATGACGGCGAGGTTCGAGCGCTGGTAGTAGCCGACATTCACGGTCATCCGGTCGGCGAACCCGCTCGCGAACAGCCCCTCACGGCCGAAGTCCATCGGGTTGCTGCGGACGATGAGCGATTCGTCGTCGAGCTCCACGAGCACGCCGTCGCTGTCGTCCGCGAACTCGAACGGGTTCGCGGAGCGCAGCAGCGGGGTCACCGGGAAGGTGACGTCGTACCCGCCGTCGGGGTCGGTCACCTGGATCAGGTACTCCGACGCGCTCGGCAGGAAGTCGAACTCGTAGGAGCCCTTCGTTCCCGTTGCGGCCGAGACCGTCGTGTACGGCTCGCCCTCGCGGTCGAGCACGGGGGTGCCGTCCGCGTGGAGCAGGGCAACCGTGTAGCCGTCGAGACCGGGCTCGCTCGCGACGCGCGTGCCGTCACGGTTGCGGTCCTCCCAGATGACGCCGCCGAAGCGGATCTGCTGGGCGACGCCGAGATCGAAGGCCATGCGCACCGCGTCGGCCGTTTCGGTCGTGACGCGCGCGGCGTCCGTGACCGCGACCAGGCGGGCATCCGCGCTCGCCGCCGGCACGGTATCCGCCTCGGTCGCACGGAACACGTCGACACCGGTCTTCTGGAAGACCTCCGTGGTGGTGACGCTGTAGCGGTCGTAGGCGCTCGGGAACTCGAACATGACCCGGTAGGTGGCCGGTGCGACGTTGGAGAACACGTAGTACCCCGCGTTGCCGTGGATGTCGGTCCGCGTCGTGGTGACCAGAGGTCCGTCGGAGGCGGTCGTCTGGCCGAGGTCGTCGCGCACCACGGCACCCGTGATGTCGTCGATCACGACCCACTTCCCGCTCAGCTGCGAGATCGCGCGTCCCTTCGCGTCGGCGTAGTTGCCGCGCTCGGTGAGGAGCGTCACCGTGACGCCGTCGATTCCCGGGTCGTCGATGTGCCCGTCGAAGTCGAGATCCTTCGACGGCTTCAGCAGCGTGCGGCCGTTCGCGTCGACCCAGGTCTCTCCCTCGTCCTGTGCGGCGTTGTAGTTGACGTCGTGCCAGACGTAGTTGCCGATCGAGACGGTTCCCGCCTGCTCGGTCACGTAGACGCCCGCGTTGTTGGACTCCTGCGGCTTGAAGCTGTCCTTGCGCTGGGTGCCCGCGAACGAGTTCCACTGCGCGTAGTCGTCAGCGGTGGCTGCCGTGTTCGAGCCTTCGAGGAACACCGGCGCGTTCAGCGGCGACGTCATGTCGTAGGTCAGGGTGAGCTTGCTCTGGCCCGGCAGCGTCTCCGCCGGGTCGTTGAACAGCACGAGCAGCGTGCGGGCCTTCGGCAGAAGGCTCGCGTCCGCGGCCACCGCAGCCCGGAACTCCGCAAGCGTCACGAAGTGCTCGCTGCGCACCGCGGATGCGGCGGACGGGGTCCCCAGGCTGTCGTAGAACGCCTGGGTGGATGCGGTCGTCGTCGGAACCATCGTGGACTCGACGATCGTGCCGTTCTCCTTGCGGAACGGGCCGACGTAGATCGTGTACTTGTTCGTCGGGTACACCGTCGAGGTGGCGCCGTCGCGTCGCAGCGAGAAGCTGTCGAGGTCGAGCAGACCCGAGCTCTTCGACTTGCGCGCTTCCGCACTGTTGAAGATCGAGGTGTCTCCGACGTGCGGGAGCACGTCGTAGATGATCGGGTACGGGTACGGCGTCTCCTCCTGCTCCTTGGTGTTGTCGAGTGCGACGGTGAAGGTGTACTTCCCGCCTTCCCGCACCGGCGTGAGAGTCTGCCCGGCGGTTCCGGCCTGGTTGAGGTCGGAGTAGGCCGTCTTGCGCTTGCCGAAGTTGTCGTACACCTCGTACTGGAAGAGCTGACGCTCGGTGAACACCAGACGGTCGCTCAGCAGCTTGTTGTCGTCGAGGTCATCGTGGTCGGTGACGTAGCCGAGACGGTTGCCGCTGTTCCAGACCGAGTTGAGCGGCTGGAGCAGACCGGTGCTGTTGGTCGCGTACACCCGCGAGGTGACGTCGTCCGAGTTCGCGCCCGGCGTGTACTCCTCCACCAGTCCGATGAACTCCACCACGACCTTGTCGCCCGGGAACACCATGCCGTCGAACCACACGGTGACCACGTCCTTATCCGTTCCGGGCCACGGGCCGGAGTAGACGTCGGTGTGCGTGAGGTACGAGTCGAGGCTCGCCTCGGTGCCGTCAGCGCGAACCAGCTTCCACGTCCACTGGTAGGCGTCGTCCTTCTCGACGAGCGGGTACTGCGAGCGGTGGTCGTCGTTGAGCGGGTGACCCGCCGTCACCTCCGAAGCGGGCACGTAGGTGAGGTTGTTCCTCATCGACATCACGCTCGGCAGCTCGAAGCTGAGCACCGGGTTGATGAGCGTGTCCTCAGCGTAGGTGCGCGACTCCTCCGAATCGGGGCTCGTGTTCCACATGGAGTCGTCGGCGTTCACCACCTCGCCGCGGAACTTCAGGAATGCGACCGGCTTGATGGCGGTGTTGTCCGACCATCCGTACCGGGTCTCATCCGGCTGGGTGTTGTCCGAGCGGTAGTAGAGCGCATCGTGCAGCACGTTGACCACCGGGCGCGACGGCGTGAGGAAGGACCGGGTGGCATCCTGGGCGATCTTCGCTCGCGCCTCGGCCACATAGTTGGCCCACACCTGCACGGTGTCGTAGATGAAGACCGTCTGCTTCTTCTGCGACGCCGCGCGCATGGTCACGCGGATGGCGTTGTCGGTGACCCCCTCCGGGAACACGGTGGTCGCGTAGTTGTTGGGGTCGGTCTCGGTGACGTCCTGCGAGCCGTCCTTCGCCGGGTCCGCATCGATCGCAAGACGGGTGCCGGTGGGGATGAGGAAGTCGTCGTCGAGGGAGCGGACGATGACGCGCACCTTGCTGTAGCCCGTTGCGCTCTCACCTGCCGCGATGTCGTACCGGGTGTTGGTCAGAGGGCTGTTGGTGCCGAGGCTCGTCCACGAGTCGGTCTCGTAGCCGTCGACGGCGACCGCCTTCGACACCTGCACCTCGACCTGGAACACCTGGTCGACCGTCTTCCCCGCTGCCGCAAGTCGGTCGAGGGTCTCCTGCGGGAACTCCCACGTGCCCGACGAGACGCTCTTGAGGGTGTTCGTGATGACGTCCGTGCTGAGGCTCACCGAGGGGTCGGTCTTGGCGTCGCTGGTCGGCAGGATCTGCTCGATCACCATGTCCTTGAGACCCGAGCCGGTGTTCTTCACGTGCGTGACGAGATACTCGATGTCGTCGGACGAGTTGAAGTAGTTGTCACCCGTGAGCGGCACGTCCGGGTCATCGCTCGTGTACTCCAGACGCGGGCGCGACGTGTTGACACGAACCTCCGCGCGCGGCTTGATGATCTCGAGCGTCACCGGATCCCAGGCGAAGTGCGTGGTCCTGGCTCCGTCTGCATCGAAGTCAGGCGTGGAGACGCCCTCCTCCACGCGAGTCTCGTAGCCGAACGAGTGGATCGGCTGAACGATGAAGTCATCGATGCGCTGGGCGCCTTCGATCAGGTCGGTGTCGTCGGCGATGACCGAGACGTACGAGTCGACCTTCAGCGCGTCGTGGATCCAGGTGGGGCCTCCGGTGGTGGCGTCCCCGTCGAATCCGTCGACGAGCTGCAGCTGGTAGCGCAGTTCGAAGCGGTCGCCGGAGCGCAGCTTGCCGAACGTTCCGGTTCCCTCATCGGGCGTCGTCACCATCCACTGGATCATCTGACGCTCGCCGGCGCCCTCGCGCTCGTCCTCCGTCACCGCGGTGACCGTGTAGTCCAGCGCCTCGAACTCGGCCCGGGTGAGGACCTTCCCGTCGATCACCAGGCGCACGTCGCCCGTCTTCAGCGCGAACGAGGTCACAAAGTCGGTCACGAGGAAGCGCGAGTTGTGCACATCGCCCGCGGTCTGGATCTGCTCGTAGGGGTTCGCCTTGCTGACGGCGCGGTTGCGCACCTCGGTGGAGACCCAGAACTTGCCGGCCGGATCGACCTGCAGCGTCTCCTGGAGCGTTGCATCCGCGTAGGTGCTCGCCGTCGTCTGGTTGACGATGGTCGGCTGACGCAGCACGAGCTGGGTGCCGCCGTAGGCGCCGCGATCCACGGTCGTCGCGGTCACCTCATCCGGCAGGATCTCCCCCGCCGCCGTGTTCCACTTGCCGTTGGTGTGCAGCGCGATCTCCGACGCCTTCGTGAAGGACTGCGTGGCCGAGATGAGTCGCTCGGTGATGCGCAGAGCCCCGAAGTTGCTCTGCCACGTGCTCGTCGCGTCACGACGGTTCTTGTCGTTGTAGAAGGGCTGGTTGCCGTTGCCGCGCGATCCGTCCAGGTCGCCGCTCTTTCCGGCAGGAACCGAGCCCGTCGCGTGCGCGCCGCTCACGACCGGGTACGAGACCGGTCGCTCGGTGTGCGCGAGCGTGACGATCTGCTGGTAGTACTTCTCGCCCGGGTCCTCGCCGAACGACGGCGAATCGACCACCATGACGCGCGGCGACACCGTGAGCGACTGGTTGTACGCGATCTCGTGCATCACCCGCTGCGCTTCGGCGGTGTCGTCTGCCGTGAAGTGCAGCACGTACCGGACACCGTGCTCGCTCTCGACCCGCTCGACGGAGACCTTCAGGTACTCGGAGACGTCGCCCGACTCGAGGCCCACTCCCGACGCCTGGGCGACCGGGGTGGTGGACGTGTACGTGATGTCGCTGATCTTCGCGGAGAACTCGACCTTCTGCTGCGCGGCGACGTCTTCGGAGTAGCGCGCGATGTCGCCGCCCTCGAGCACCGGCACGATGCCGTACGGCAGAGCGATCGTCACGGTCGGGTCGAACCACGATCCACGGGCTCCGCCGATCGTCTGCGGCGTGCGGGTCCACACCTCGTCGTTCAGGTAGTCGCCGCTGTACCAGTTGTATCCGCTTCGCGCACGGATCATGTCGTCCTGGGTCTCGATCTGCTGGTTCTCGACCGTGGCGTTCACGGTGAACTGCTCGTACAGGTCGACCGTGTAGTCCTGGATCGTGCTGTGGTAGGCGCTCGAGTAGGAGTCCTTCTTCACCTCGTTCCACACGCGCAGCGTGGGCACACGCATGGCGATCTGGTCGCCCGTCACAACGGCCGGCTTCGCTCCGACGGTCGTGCGGGTCGCCTGCGCGTTGAGCCCTCGGATGTACATCCCGTGCGGCTCGAACGACAGGTAGGAACCACCGCTGTACCAGGCGTAGTAGAGGCCGTCGAGGTCGAGACCCCGCTCGATGGCGTCGTTCAGGTAGCGCTTCTCGTTGTAGGCGTTGAACGCGCCCGTCGTGAACGCCCCGTATCCGGCGCCGTCCGCCACCGAGGCGTAGAGCTCCATGTAGGGCTCTTCGTCGATGCTCGTGACGGTCAGCTGGTCATACCAGTACGCCTTGCCGCTGACGAGGTGCGAGGACTCCTCCGCGACCCGCACGGTCAGCTCGATGCGCTGGTACTTGGAGGTGAGGGTCGACGTCTTCGCGTGGAACATCCCCTCGAGCGCACTGGGCACCCGAATCCGCACCACGTACGGCGCCTCCTCCTCGAAGGCAGCCGTCTCGTAGGTCTCCGCTTCCTGCGACTGCGCGGGGGCCGCATAGGTGATCGGGTCGCCCGGCTTCTGGATGACCTCGATGCTGCCCTCGGGAAGCACGATCGGCTCTGCGCCCTGGAAGGCCTTCACACCCAGCAGAGAGCCGTCGGCCGCATACGGGCTGATGCCGAGCGGCAGCACCTCGATGTACTCGAGGCCGCTCTCGATGGCGTGGTCACCCATGTTCACGGCGTGCAGGTTGACGGTGAAGATCTCATCGAGCTGCACCGCGTAGGTGTAGCTGTCGTATCCGTATTCGGAGTAGCCGCGTCGGTTGATGTCGATGTGGTTCAGCGAGCCGTCGTGCTCGTAGAAGTTCGCATCCGACACACCGTTGGTCTCGGTGCGCTCCCGCAGCGGGGTCATCTCGCTCGCGGCGTACAGCCAGGCGCGGCTCAGCTGCATCGAGTCCTGCGCCCACAGCACTCGCTCCGGGTGCGACGCGGTGGTGCCCGAGACGCGCGCGGTCGTCACGAATCGCCAGTTGTCGTCCTGGTTCGTTCCCGTCTTCGATTCGAAGAGGAGGCTGTCCTGGCGCTGCTGGAGGTAGACCTGGTGGGAACGTGCGCTGTCCGCCGACGAGTCGTAGTACGTGTCGATGTAGCCGGAGTTGGAGTCCGGGCGGCGGCGTTCCGTCACATCTCCGGGAACCCACGACGAGGAGGTCGAGAGGAACTCCTCCGGGGTCATCTCGTGGCCGCGCGATCCGGAGATGCCCGCGTCGTGGAGAAGCGCGGCCATGTCCATGTCGTACTGGTTCACGGTCTGAGCGAGGGGGGTGTTCGCCGTGTACCAGCCGCTCAGCGGCGCGTACACGCTGCGGCCATCAGGGTAGGTCGCGACCGGGAGGTCCTCCTCGCGGATGGTGCCCGAGTAGATGATCTCGAGACGTTCGCCACGACCGAGCGCGTCAGGGAAGGTGTAGGTGATCGTCTGGAACGTGATCGTGTCCGCCGGGTTCACGCTCGTGTCGGTCGGCGAGGCGTTCGACAGAAGGCCCCAGCGATCGTTGTGGCGGTTGTTCGCGAACTCCTGCGCACCTCCGACGTCGAGCCCTTCGACCTCGACCATCGTGGCCGTCGGCAGGGCGACGTCGTCACGAGGCTCGCCCTCGATGTCATAGTGCCGGATCACCAGGTCGCCCTTGGCGACCGCGGCTGCGACGTCGAACGTGCCGTCCGCGTCCACGTAGTCACCGAGAGCGGTCTCGATGTACTCGGGGATGCGGTCGAACACCACCGGCGTGAGCAGGGGGCCCTTGCCGAAGCCGGTGTCCACGGTGCGGTCGGTGTTCGCGTTGCGCGCCGTGATCTTCATGTGCACAGCGTCACCGGGCCGGTACGACACCTTGCCCAGCTCTCCGGCCGGGGTGTCCGGGGTCAGAGCATCGCCCTTGTCGTCGAACGACTTCAGGTCGAGGTCGATCACCGGGATCGCCTTGTAGATGACCTCGGATGCGGTGGGCGCGTACTGGTACGACGCGACTGCCGGGTTGCCCGCCTCGGCCCCATCGTGGTGGGTGAGCACGAGCCGCGCCTGCGAGATGATCTCGTACGACTTGGCGTTGAGGTCGCCACGCGACTGCCAGTGTCCGATCCCGTTCACCTGGAACGACGGGAAGGTGAGCACCTTGCCGTCGGCACCGAGCGCGTCCACGATTCCGTAGTCGAAACGCAGGCGGTTCACATCCGCCAGGTCGTGGATGTCGCTGTCGTAGGTCACCCACTCTCCGTCGATCTCGATGGAGACCGCGGGAGCAGGGTAGCCGGCCGGGCCGGCCGGCTGCGGCAGCTCGGTGAGCTCGAAGCCGCGCTCGCGGGTGTCGAGCGTCACGTACAGCATCGCGTGGGTGTTGTCGTGCAGGATCTCGTTCTCGATGCGCGAGATGTCGAGCGTCATCGGGGTGCCCGACAGGCTCTCGACCTTGAACGCGCTCGAGATGAGCATGCGATCGGGGTCGGCATAGCGGTACGTCGGGTGCACCCGAGCGAGGTGCTCGGCGGTGCCGTCGGCGTCGTAGTCGCCGGTGACATTCGTGTCCGCTCCGGCGCCATTGACGCCGCCGCCGCTCACCACGTAGTCCTGCAGCTGGTGCAGGTAGCCGGCGCGCGCGTACGAGTACGGCAGAACGGACTCATCCTGCGTGGCGAAGAGGTCGGCCGCGTCGAAGTCGTTCACTGCGGTGTACTCGACGAGGACGAAGACCGACTCCTGCGGCTGCAGCCACAGGCGATCGAACACGACCGTGCGCAGCTTCTCCGGGTTGATCGCCGACACCGTCACATCGGTCGCGGCGGGTGTGATGGGCGTGCGGCCCTGATCGGCGATCACCGTGCTGATGCGGGCGTCGGGGGATGC
The DNA here is from genome assembly GCA_023432305.1 of Actinomycetes bacterium. Taxonomy (GTDB): domain Bacteria; phylum Actinomycetota; class Actinomycetes; order Actinomycetales; family Microbacteriaceae; genus Homoserinibacter. Next base: position 2,355 of record JAEYUT010000051.1, on the reverse strand, counting down.
CGTGATCACCTGGAGATCCGAGATCACGAGTCCGTCCGGCGCGGTGAAGTGCCCGCGGGGCTCGTAGACCGGCAGAGAGCCGCTGGTGGCTGTTGCCGTGTTGCGGAGCTCGTACAGGACCTTGGTGGTGTCGCCCACGGCGATGTTCCCGGACCTGATCTGCGTGCCGGTGTCGGCGTCGTAGAAGTAGCCCTCTGAGTCAGTTGCAGCGGCGAGCCCCTCCGTGAGGTGGGTGCCATACAGGCTCAGCTGCGAGAGACGGTGCAGCACCGCCGGCGCATAGCCCTGGGTGCCGTAGCGGGTGAGCGAGGGCTTCGAGCCGCCGTTGCCGGTGCCGCTGACAGCCGACGTCGTGAACACCTGCGGGGTGACCACGTCGCTGACCGCGACCGTGAACTGGCTGTAGTGGCGGCTCGACGTCTCGGCCTTGTAGCCGGGGTCGCGGAACGTGGGCTTCGAGCCCCAATCGGGCCCATCCGCCGACTCGTCGACCCACACACCCGTCAGCGACGCGTAGGGACGATCAGTGATCGCGGTGGGCAGATCCGTCCCCTGCGCCAGGGAACCCCACATGCGCGTGACCGGCTTGCCCTTGTCATCCCGCACAGCCGAGTAGGTGATCTGCACGTTCTTGAGCAGACGGGAGACGAGGGTCGCATCCGAGCTGAAGTCCACGTCGTAGGTGCTCTGCGTCAGCAGATCCGGGTACAGCGAGACGATGTCGAGCACCCAGCTGTCGGTCGTCGCGTCGTACGCGAAGCTCGTCAGCGGCACCTCGCGCACGCCCTGCGCCTGCTCGATGACGACCTTCGCCACCTTCCACTGCCCGTCGAATGCTGCGGCAGGGATCGAGAGCGAACGCGACCGGAACGCCGCATCGGGCGTGAGCGTCATCGTGAAGTCGGTGATGTCGGCTTCGGAGGTGTTGCGCACGCGCGCGTTCATCGTCGACGTGGTGGGCGTCGTGCCGTCGGTGGTGTAGTCGTAGACCGACAGCGCGTCGAACGACATGTCGATCGTGGCGCCCAGCTTCGGGGTGTAGCCCGTCAGGATCGCGCTCGTCGTGTGCATGAGGGTGGGGGCGCGGTCGGCGTCGACGTCCGCGTCGCTGTGACGGTACAGACGCGTGGTGCCCACGAGGTCCCTGTTGCCCGCGACGACGCCGCCCACGCGCACGTCGACCTCGGTGAGGTCGGCCCCCAGGGTGTCCTGCTGCACACCGCGGAGCTCGGCGGTGCGGTCTCCGAAGCCCCGCACCTCCTCGAACTTCGCCTCGAACTTCGTGGGGTGGGCGCCCTCGCCAAGCGACACGCTGTACGTGCCCGCGCCGGTGCGGTGGAATCCGGGGCTGAGCGTGTTGTCGTACGTGACGAGGAACGTGCCGGCCTCGAGGATCTCCGCGCGCATCGCGGCATCGATCGCCAGATTCACGCTGCCGGTGCCAGCGGGTGCGACCGCACCCGCGCCGGACCCGTCGTCCGGCTCTTCCGCGTAGGAGGTGTAGTCGATGCGCAGGCCGGTCAGATACTGCAGCGCCGACGCCTTCTCGATGGCGATCGTGGTCGCCTTCAGGTTGTAGGTCGGGTCGGATCCGGGGTTCGCCGGGTACGTGAACTCATACAGCAGCCGGTCGTGGAACGACGCAGGATCATAGAACTCGAGCCACTCGTCGAATTCGGTCCAGACCGGGCTGTAGATGTCGGGACCGTGGCCGTTGTAGTAGTACCAGTCGGCGTTGTTGACGTTCCAGATGCTGGCCAGGTAGTGGCCCTCGAGGCCCATCGTGATGACCTGCTTGGGGTTCGAGGTGGTGGTCTCGGCACCCGTGCGGGTCTGCGCGAACGGGTGAGCCACGAGCGAGTAGATCGGCGAGCCCGTGTAGCTGCGCGTGATCGGCTTCTTCGTGCCGAACGTGTCGGTCGACGCGATGCCCGTCGCCTTGTCGCCGGTGGAGGTCTCGTAGAAGCGACCCATGAACTCGATCGCACGGTGCGACCGCCCACTGAGCTGCGGGGTCGCGTCGGCGCTCTCACGGGTGAACTCGAGGTTCACGCGCACACGGCTGACCGGCTGGCTGGGATCGACGTCGGCGTCCCACGGGTTCTTGTAGTACGGGTGCGTGGCGTCCTCGGTGGAGGTCGGCGTGCGGAAGAGGTCGGCGTCGGTGCTCGAGGGCCGAGCCGTTCCGATGCGCGAGTAGGTGCCTTCGACACTGTTGAACTCCTCCAGCGGACCCTCGACGGTCTTCCAGAGGGTCTCGACGCCATCGACCGTGCGGTAGATGTCGACGCTCGTGACGTAGGGGCTCACCCGCGAGTTGATCTTCACGTAGTAGAGATCGAAGTGCTCCGTGGG
>JAEYUT010000345.1 GCA_023432305.1 Actinomycetes bacterium | reverse complement strand
AACATCGCCAACTGGGCAGACGCCGCCAAGCGCTTCGACGCGGCTCGTTCGACCGCAGCAGGCCTCCTGCTACTGTCATAGGCGGCGACGTGGCCGGGGCCCGCGCCCCGTTCGCGTCTCTCGCAGGCATCACGCCACCTCCACCACACCCACCACCTTCCATGCGCCCCCAGCGCTCATCAAGGAGACAAAAAGTGTCCGTCAAGATCGGCATCAACGGCTTCGGCCGTATCGGCCGCAACTACCTCCGCGCCGCCCTCGCACAGGGCAGCGACCTCGAGATCGTCGCCGTCAATGACCTCACCGACAACAAGACGCTCGCCCACCTGCTGAAGTACGACTCGGTCACGGGCCGTCTCGACGCCACGGTGGACTACGACGACAAGAACATCTACGTCGATGGCAAGGCCATCCGCGTGTTCGAGGAGCGCGACCCTGCCGCGCTCAAGTGGGCCGACAACGGCGTGGACATCGTCATCGAGTCGACCGGTCGCTTCACCAAAGCCGTCGACGCGCGCAAGCACATCGACGACGGCGGCGCCAAGAAGGTCATCATCTCCGCGCCCGCCACGGGCGAGGACGGCACCTTCGTGGTCGGCGTCAACGAGAAGGACTACGACCCCGCCACGCAGAACATCATCTCGAACGCGTCGTGCACCACGAACTGCCTCGCGCCTCTCGCGAAGGTGTTCAACGACAACTTCGGCATCGAGCGCGGTCTCATGACGACGGTTCACGCCTACACGGCCGACCAGAACCTGCAGGATGGCCCGCACAGCGACCTCCGTCGCGCGCGTGCCGCCGCCATCAACATCGTCCCCACCTCGACGGGTGCCGCGAAGGCCATCGGTCTCGTGCTCCCCGAGCTCAAGGGCAAGCTCGACGGCTTCGCCCTGCGCGTTCCGGTTCCCACCGGATCGATCACGGACCTCACCGTGACCGCCTCGAAGCCGGTCTCGCTCGACGAGATCAATGCCGCGTACAAGGAGGCCGCTGAGGGCTACCTCAAGGGCATCCTCAAGTACACCGAGGACGAGATCGTCTCGAGCGACATCGTCACCGACCCGCACTCGGCGATCTTCGACGCGGGCCTGCTGCGCGTGATCGGCGACCAGGTCAAGCTCTCGGCGTGGTACGACAACGAGTGGGGCTACTCGAACCGTCTCGTCGACCTGACCGAGTACGTGGCTGAGCGCCTCTAGGTCACTTCGATGACTCTCCGCACGATCGAGACCCTCGCCGCCGAACTCGGCGGCGAGGGCCTCGCGGGTCGCACCGTGCTTCTGCGCTGCGACCTCAACGTCCCTCTGAAGGACGGCGTCATCACCGATGACGGCCGCGTCCGCGCATCCGTTCCCACGATCCGCGAGCTCATCTCCCGCGGTGCCAAGGTCGTGGTGATGTCGCACCTGGGTCGCCCGAAGGGCGCACCCGACCCCGCGTACTCTCTCGCCCCGGTCGCGGCGCGCCTCTCCGAGCTCCTCGAGCTCGATGTGGCCTTCTCGCCGGAGACGGTGGGGGAGAGCGCCGCCGCCGTGATCTCGGCCGCGCCCACCCCGGGCGTGGTTCTGCTCGAGAACCTGCGATTCAACCCGGGCGAGGCGTCGAAGTCGGAGGATGAGCGCACCGCGTTCGCCGCCGAGCTCGCCGAGCTCGGCGATGTGGTCGTCTCCGATGGATTCGGCGTCGTGCACCGCAAGCAGGCGAGTGTCTACGAGCTGGAGAAGGCGCTTCCGAGCGCTGCCGGTCTGCTCATCGCGACCGAGCTCGACGTGCTCGACAAGCTCACCGAGAACCCCGAGCGTCCCTACACGGTCGTCCTGGGCGGCTCGAAGGTCTCCGACAAGCTCGGTGTCATCGGCCATCTGCTTCCGCGCGTCGACGCGCTGCTCATCGGCGGCGGCATGATGTACACGTTCCTCGCCGCCCAGGGCCACAAGGTCGCCGCGAGCCTGCTCGAATCCGATCAGCTCGACACCGTCCGCGGCTACCTCGCGGAAGCGGCCGAGCGCGGCGTCGAGATCGTCCTTCCGACGGATGTCGTGGTGGCCTCCCGCTTCGCCGCTGACGCCGACCACGTCGTCGCTCCTGCTGACGCGATCGAGGACACCGAGTTCGGCGCCGCGGGCATGGGTCTCGACATCGGCCCCGAGACCGCGGCGGCGTTCGCCGATCGCGTGCGCTCGTCCACGACCGTGTTCTGGAACGGCCCGATGGGCGTGTTCGAGTTCCCCGCCTTCGCGAACGGCACGCGCGCCGTCGCCGAAGCCCTCACCCACGTCGATGGCCTCGGTGTCGTCGGCGGAGGCGACTCGGCTGCCGCCGTTCGCCAGCTCGGATTCTCCGACGACCAGTTCGGCCACGTGTCGACCGGCGGCGGCGCAAGTCTCGAGTTCCTCGAAGGAAAGAAGCTCCCCGGACTGGAGGTCCTCGGTTGGCAGTGAACGACCGCATCCCGCTCATCGCGGGCAACTGGAAGATGAACCTGGACCACCTCCAGGCGATCGCCTTCGTGCAGAAGCTGGCCTGGACCCTCCAGGACAAGAACCACGACTACACCTCGACCGAGGTCGCGGTGTTCCCCCCGTTCACCGACATCCGCTCGGTGCAGTCGCTCGTCGAGGGCGACAAGCTCGAGCTCAAGTTCGGCGGCCAGGATCTCTCAGCACACGACTCGGGTGCCTACACGGGTGAGATCTCGGGCGCGTTCCTCGCGGCGCTCAAGTCGTCGTACGTGATCATCGGCCACTCCGAGCGTCGTGAGTACCACGGCGAGACCGACGAGATCGTCGCGTCGAAGGTCGCCGCGGCACACCGCCACGGTCTCGTGCCGATCATCTGCGTCGGCGAGACCGCCGAGGATCTCGAACAGCACGGCCCGAGTGCCGTGCCCGTCGCACAGCTGCGCACCGCACTCGAGGGCGCCGTGCGCGGCTCCGAGATCGTCGTCGCGTACGAGCCCGTCTGGGCCATCGGATCCGGCCAGGCTGCGACCAGTGCGCAGGCGCAGCAGGTGTGCGCCGCGCTGCGTGCGCTCATCGCGGAGGTTCTGGGAGACGAGGCCGCTGCGGCGACCCGCATCCTGTACGGCGGCTCGGTGAAGGCGAACAACATCGCCGGCTTCATGAAGGAGCCCGATGTCGACGGCGCCCTTGTGGGCGGCGCGAGCCTGCAACTCGAGGAGTTCGCGAGCATCGTGCGCTTCAAGAGCCACGTCGGCACCATCTGACCCTCCGCCCCGGATGACGGCAGGCACCCCCCGACCTCGCCTATACTGAACCACGGCCATCTGGCCGACCCGAAAGGCTACCCATGGACGTTCTCTGGTCGATCGTGCAGGTCGCATTCCAGATCCTGCTCGGCATCACCAGTCTCTTGCTGACGCTGATGATCCTGCTTCACAAGGGACGCGGCGGCGGCCTCTCGGACATGTTCGGCGGAGGAGTGACCTCGAACCTCGGTGCGTCCGGTGTTGCCGAGCGCAACCTGAACCGCATCACCGTCGCGTTGGGCCTCATCTGGTTCTTCTCGATCGTGGTGCTCGGACTTCTCACCAAGTTCGGCGTCGGCGCGTAGCCCGCGCAGCCTCCCACCACCACTCGAGGAGACAATATGGCATCGGGCGGCAGCGCCATTCGCGGCTCGCGCGTCGGTTCCGGCCCCATGGGGGAACAGGACCGGGGTTACCATGCGGACCGGATCGCGGTCTCGTACTGGGATGCTCAGGGCAATGAGACGGTTCGGCACTTCGCGGCGAACCTCCCTCCGGAGGAGATCCCTGAGGTGATCGACAGCCCGACGACCGGCCTTCCCGCCGGTCGCGACAAGGACAACCCTCCGCAGCTCCAGAAGACGGAGCCCTACAAGACGCATCTGGCCTATGTGAAGGAGCGTCGCACCGAAGACGAGGCGACCCAGATCCTGGATGAGGCGCTCAAGCAGCTCCGGGAGCGTCGCGGAACCGTCACCAGCTGACGGACGCGATGACGAGGAAGGCCCCACCTGCTGCAGGTGGGGCCTTCCTCATATTCCGGTGAGGGTCAGCGCTGCACGTCGTGCGCGGCTGTCCAGAAGCGCTCCCGAACGAGAAGGTTCTCGGGCACCTCGGATGCGGCATCGCGGTCGACGAAGAACACCGTGCGCTTGCGGCCCTGGACGCCGGCCGCGGGCACATCGTGCGGGTTCGCATTCGCGAGCGTGAGACCGAGAGCGCCGGCCTTGTCCGCACCGGCGAGCACGAGCCAGATCCGCTCGGAGCTGTTGAGAACGCCGAGCGTGAGCGTCAGCCGCTCCGGTGGCGGCTTCGGGGAGTTCGTCTCCGCGAGGACGATGCTCGTCGTGTCGCGCACGGCGTCGTGATCAGGGAAGAGCGACGCAACGTGGCCGTCGGGACCGACTCCGAGGAAGGTCACGTCGAAGACGGGGGTGGATTCACCCTCCCCGGCGGCTGCGGCGAGCTCCGCGGCGTACGCGGACGCTGCCTCCTCGATCGAGCCGTGCTCGCCGAGGGCGGGGAATGCCTTGATCTGGGACGGATCGAGATCGAGCGCCTCAAGGAGAGCGCGGCGCGCCTGGGTCTCGTTGCGATCCTCGTCGCCTCGCGCGAGGTAGCGCTCGTCGCCCCACCAGAACGTGACGCGCGACCAGTCGACGCGATCGCGGGCGTCCGATTCGCGCACCGCGGCCAGAACCGCTTCGCCCATGGTCCCGCCGGTGAGGACGACGTGCGCACGCTCCTTCGCCGCCAGCACCTTGCCGATCCGCTTGATGAATCGTGCCGCAACCGCGCTGGCGAGAGTCGCCTTGTCGTCGTACACCCTGACTCGGCGCTGGATCACGGTCACTTCCTCTCCGTACCGGTGCTGTTCGCCGCGGTGAGCAGCGGGAGCCCCTTCTGAATCACCTCACCATAGAGGTCGTCGGGGTCGAGCCTACGCAATTCCTCGGCGAGGCAGTCGCGGAGGCTGCGACGCGGAAGCGAGATGTCGTGCGTCGGCTGACCGGGCTGCCTCAGAGTGGCGACGCCCGGCATATTCCGCTCGAGCTCGATCGCACCCGTCGGGCGCTCCAGCGTCACGCCATGGATGCCGCTGGATCCACGATCCGCGGTGACCTCGAGCGTGACAGGCACCTGCAGCTGCAGGCCGAGCCATGCGGCGAGAAGCTCTGTCGACGGCGAGTCCGACGCCCCTCGCACCGTGACAGCGGTCACGGGGCTGTAGGGCGGCTGGTCGAGGACCGCCGCGAGCTGCGCGCGCCACAGGGTGAGCCGCGTCCAGGCGAAGTCGGTGTCGCCCGGCTGGTAGCGGCTGCCGAGCGCCACAAGAGTGCGCACCGGGTCCGACTGCGCCCCCGCGTCGGTGATGCGACGCTGCGCGATGCGACCGAGGGCGGATTCTGCGGGGGAGTCGGGCGCCTCACGCGGCCACCACACGACGACGGGCGCATCGGGAAGCAGGAGGCTCGTCACGAGCCCCTCCTCGTCGGACGCGGCTGCGCCGTAGGCGCGGAGCACGATCACCT
>JAEYUT010000242.1 GCA_023432305.1 Actinomycetes bacterium | reverse complement strand
TCGCTCGCCACCGACCCCCTCTCGGGCGTGCTGTACGGATTCGGCCACAACGGATCCGTGCAGGCCATCGTCGGCGAGGATGTGACCCTCGTCTCGGAGATGACGGGCGACGCGATCTGGGCGGCCGATTTCGCACGCGACGGCACACTCTGGGTGGTGATCGGCGCGACGGCGACCCTCACCGAGCTCGGCCCGTGGACCCCCGTCGTGATCCGGACGCAGCTCGCCGATTGGCACTACGAGAGCATCACGGTGCTCGACGGACCGGAGGCTCCTGCCGCCCCGGCTGCCCCCGAGCTGGCGTCGACCGGACTCAACGGCATGGGCACGTCGATCGCCATCGGCGCGGCAGCGGTCATCGTCGTGGGCGCGGGGCTCCTGATCATCCGCCGCCGCGCGGCGTCACCGCTCGACTAGAGCTCCCGGCTCCTTCAGCGCCGCGTCGACCAGAGCGCCCAGCCGATGAGCACCGGCTGGAAGAACAGCCGCACGAAGCGCTTCTCGTCGGTGTCGAGCCCGAACGCATCCCGCTGGTGCAGCCACTGGGCGATATTGCCCGGGAACACTGCGGCGAAGAAGCCCGCCACGATCCAGCCGATGCCGCGCCGCCAGCGCTTCGGCGCCACCACGAGCGCGGAGCCGAGCGCGACCTCCACGACACCGGAGGCAACGACGGTCGTGTCGGGATCGAGCGGCAGCATCTCGGGGACCTGCGCCTGGAACTCCTGCCGGGCGACGGTGAGGTGCGAGAGCCCCGCGAACATGAGCGCGCCGCCGAGGGCCACGCGGGAGAGCATGCGGATGACGGTCATGCGACGAGAATCGCATCCGGCGAGCTGAGCACCCAAGGGGGTTGCGCGTGCGTCAGTCGTCCGCCAGTCCCCCGGGGTCACCGGCGGACGCCGCATCCGGCACGAGCTCTGCGTCGCGCAGGCCCGCGAAGAACTCCAGCGCGAACCGCGTGCTGCCGAGCCCGTACGCGAGGGTGCGAAGGCGGTAGTGCGCCACCTGGGCGAACTCCGGCGGATACGGGACACTCGACGCCGACGCCTCGGTCGCTTCGAGCACGCTGAGCTGCTCGGCGGCGCGATCCGCGATGTCGGCGAGGATCGCGCGACGCTCTGCGGCCTCCGGGATCGACCCCAGGAAGAACAGCTTCGACAGCGCCGCCGTCTCGAGGTTGGAGCCCGAGATCGGGCCGCGCATCCAGGCGGCGAACGCCTCCCGCCCCTCGGGCGTGATCCGGTACACCTTCTTGGCGCGCCCGCGCTCGACGATCTCGTCGAACTCCACGTGTCCGCGCGACAGCAGGCCCAGCAGCGCCGAGCGCAGGGCGCCGAGGCTCGCGCTGTAGAAGAGCGAGACGCTGCTCTCGAACTGCTTGTTGAGGTCGTAGATCGTCTGCGGATGCAGCAGAAGCAGCCCGAGGATCACATTCGCCATGAGCTCTACCTTATGGCTATATTACTTTCAGTAATATCACTGCAGTCCTCACCTTCCGACCGAAAGCCACCACCATGCCGCGCTCACTCACCCCCGACGCCCTCACCGCCGACCTCGACCGCCACCTCGCGCGCGTCACCCGCCGCCGTGCCCGCCGCGGCCTCCCCGCACCCCAGGTGCGCATCGAGGCGCCCGGCTTCCTCTACCGTTCCGGCGAGCAGACGCCGTTCTTCTCCGCCTCGATCGCCAAGACCGCCACCGCCACGCTCATCGCCCAGGAGGTCGAGAGAGGCAGCATCGCCTTCGACACCCCCATCGCCGAGATCCTCGGGAGCGAGACCGACGGACTCTTCCGCTCCCCCGGGGCCACCATCGAGCACCTGCTCAGCCACACCTCGGGCGCGGCCTGCTACTACGAAGACGACACGCTCCACGGACCGCGGATGAAGAAGCTCATCACCGAGGAGCCCGAGCGCTGGTGGGAGGCAGCCGACCTGCTGCAGTTCGTGCGCGAGCGCCAGCGCCCCATCGGCGAGCCCGGCGAGCGCTTCCGCTACAGCGACACCGGGTTCGTGCTTCTCGGCCGAGCGCTCGAGGTGATCACCGGACGCGGCGCCTACCAGCTCATGCGCGAGCGCATCATCGAGCCGGCAGGCATGACGAACGCCGTCATGTGGCTGCGCGAGCCCGGCCCCGCGCGGATCGCTCCCGTGCTGCTCGGCCGCCGCGACTTCTCCGCCACCAATGCCCTCACGATCGACTGGATGGGCGGCGGCTTCGCGAGCACGACCGACGACCTCGCCGCGTTCGCCCGGGCGCTCACCGACGGCACCCTGCTGAGCGCGGACGCCTGGGAGCACCTCGCCACCCCGCGCAACCGCTTCCGTGCAGGAATCCACTACGGCCTCGGCGTGATGCAGCTGCGTTTCGACGGGTTCTCGCCTCTGCTGCGCGGCCTCCCGCGGCCCGTAGGGCACCTCGGCTCGACGAGCGCCCACATGTTCGCGGACCGCGCCACGGGATCGAGCGTCGTGCTCAACTTCCACAGCAGCTCCGAGATGCGCGCGAGCTTCATGACGCACATCCGGATCGCTCAGCAGCTCGCGCGCCTCGGCTGAGGAGGCCCGCGGCGTCGATGCGCACCCGATGATCGCGAAGCGCCCGCCGGCTCCGGAGAGTCGGCGGGCGCTTCTGCGCGAGGGGCTCGCTGCGGTCAGCTGCGCACGAAGTCCACGAGAACCTCGGCCACCTCGGCGCCGTGGGTGGCAAGCAGCCCGTGCGGCGCGTTCTCGATCTCCACGTAGCGCGCCTTCGGCAGCAGCTCCGCGAACCGACGGGCGGTCGCGTCGATCGGCAGGATGCGGTCGGCCGTGCCGTGCAGGATCAGCACGGGGATGTCGAGCTCGGCGATCGCGGCGACGTCAGCCCGGAAGTCAGTCGCCCAGGTGGGCACGACCGCCCAGTCTGCGACGGCACCCGACTGGTAGGCCACGCGCGTGTCGTTGTCGAGGTGCTGCTGGCTGAGGCGCACGCCGAGGTTCTCGTCGAGGTTGTAGAAGTTCTCGTAGAACTCGGCGAACCACGCGTAGCGGTCCTTCTTGACCTTGCCGATGGTCGCGTCGATGAACGCCTGGTCGAGCGCGCCGTGCGGGTTGTCGTCGGTGAGCCGCAGGTACGGCTCGAGCGAGGCCAGGAAGGCGGCCTTCGCCACGCGGCCGGCGCCGTACGTGCCGAGGTAGCGCCCCACCTCGCCCGTGCCCATCGAGAAGCCGACGAGGATCGCATCCGTCACATCGAGCGCCTCGAGAACCGTGTGGAGGTCGCTCGCGAACGTGTCGTAGTCGAAGCCGGTGGACACCTGGGTGGACTGGCCGAATCCGCGGCGGTCGTAGCTGATGACGCGGTAGCCGGCGTCGAGGAGCGCCTGCTCCTGGGTCTCCCACGAGCGCCCATCGAGCGGGTAGCCGTGGATGAGGACGACGGGCTGACCGGAGCCGCGGTCGTCGTAGTGGAGTTCGATGGGGGTGCTGTTCTCGGTTCCGACGGTGATGAATCCCATGATCGTGCCTTTCTGGGGGTGGAGCGCTGATCCGGGAGAACGGTCGTTCTCCGTTGTGAGCACCACCATAGAGAACGATCGTTCTCTTCGCAAGGTATAGTTC
>JAEYUT010000209.1 GCA_023432305.1 Actinomycetes bacterium | reverse complement strand
GAGCTGCAGCGGGCTGGAATGGCGCGCGCCGATGCAGACGCCGCGAGCATCACCGCCGTCGTGCAGGCTGTGGGAGCGGGCGTCGCGATGACAGCCTCGGAGCGGCGTCTCTCTGATGTGTCGACGGGGCTGCGCACGATGCTCGAGCGAGCCGTGGACGCCGAGGTGGAGGACACCACCCCAGGCAAGGAGATCGCCTACCATCACGCGGCTCAGCTCATGCGGGCCGGAGGGCTCTGACTCGGGAGCCGTCGCAAGTCAGGCGGTGGGGCGTTCCGGTCAGCGCGGCTCGACGCGGAATCGACGCAGCCGCAGCGCAGGGTTGATGCGGCGCACGTCGGCGAGGCGCGCCGGATCGATCCAGGCGACCGCGACATCCGCGGTCTCGCCGAGCGTGACGAGCTCGACCCCCATCGGGTCCACGACCATGCTGTTGCCCACACCCACGGGCGGCGCATGGTCGGCGGCCGCGACGAACACCGTGTTCTCGATGGCGCGCGCCGTCAGCAGGGTGCGCCACGCGGACTCCTTGAGCGGCCCGCGCACCCACTCGGCCGGCACGAGCACCAGATCGGCACCCGCGTCGACGAGGTGCCGCGTCATCTCCGGGAACCGGATGTCGTAGCAGGTCTGGATCCCGATCGTGAATCCGCCCGCGTGGAACGTCTGCGGCTCCTCGATCGCGCCAGGCACGATCCAGTCCGATTCGCGAGCTCCGAACGCGTCGTAGAGGTGCACCTTCCGGTAGCGCGCGATCAGGTCGCCGTCGGGGTCGAGCACCACGATCGTGTTGGCGGCGCGCTCCGGCTCCCCCGGAACCAGCTCGAGCATGCCGGCCACGATGTGCACCCCCAGCTCCGAGGCGATCTCGGCGAGGCCGCGCACGAACGGACCGTGCAGCGTCTGGGCGTTCTCGACCCAGTCCGGGCCCATGGTGGGGGTGAAGTAGGACGAGTACTCGGGGAAGACCACGAGCATCGCGCCGCGGGAGACAGCGTCGACGGCGAGGCGCGACATCTGCTCCAGATTGGCCGAGGGGTCCTCCCCGGGCGCGAACTGCGCCACAGCGACGGCATAGGGGGCGAGCTCGGTGTTCATACTCGTCACCCTACGCGCGCTCGCTCCCGTGCGTCTCAGGTGAGCGCGATTCGTGCGCCTTCCCGCAGGACGGCTGAGAGACCGAGCGCGCGGAGCCGCGGATCACGCAGCGCCGCGCGGACGCCGAGCGCGAGCAGTCCGGCGGAGACCCCCGGCTCGCCGCTCTCCCGCAGCCGCGGAGTCGCGCCCGAGCCGGGGAGCTCGATGTCGCCCGTGCACGATCCGCCGATCATAGCTCCGCGCGCGGCGGCTGCGCGAGGCCGAGCGGCCTCGCCGCTCCTCCGCGCGCGGCGGCTGCGCGAGGCCGAGCGGCCTCGCCGCTCAGGACAGACGGAACTGAGGAGAGCCGAGAACCTTCTCGACCGTCAGCTCAAGCACGACGCGGTCCGGGTTCGGCCGGGGAGCACGATAGCGGGCCGTATACAGCTCGACCGCGAGGACAACCGACTCGGCATCCTCGAGGATGCGCGCGGGACCTTCGAAGCTGAGCCAGCGCATGCCGTCGACGGTGCTGACGCTCGCGCGACCCGCACGGGCGGCGTTCACGAACTTCTGGGTGCCGCGGGTGCCGATGATGCGCACGATGCCGTCACGGTAGGTGATGCCCACCGGGACAGCGTGGATGCGTCCGTCGCGCCCGAGCGTCGACAGGGTCGCGAGGTGATACTCGGACAGGAAGTCGAGGGCGTCGGGCGTGATCACGTCTCTCCGAGGGGAAGAAGGTGCCGGATGCGAAGAAGGCCGCCCTCTCGGACGGCCTTCTTCATGTGGTTGCGGGGACAGGATTTGAACCTGCGACCTCTGGGTTATGAGCCCAGCGAGCTACCGAGCTGCTCCACCCCGCGTCGGTGATACCAGCCTAACACGGTTTCGCGGTGCCTCTCACCCGGCCCGATCGAGGCGCTCGATGAGCTTGCGAGGGAAGCCCGCGGCGCGCATGCGCTCCTGCACGGCGAGGTGATCGTATGCGACGCGCTCGAAGCGAACCGTGGCCGCTTCCGCGTCGAGCACGGCGTAGGCGGCACCGGGCACCCCGTCGCGGGGCTGGCCGAGCCCGCCGGGGCATACGAGCGCGGTGGGCTGGCGCTGCAGGTCGAGGATGGTGCGGGGGTCATGGAACTCCCCCGCCGCACCTCGCATCCGCCGCACCCAGGCGCCCGCGATGTGCGTGTTGCCGTGGAAGCACACCCGGATGCCGTCGAGCTCGAGCGCGGCGAGATTGTCGTCGGCGGTCATGCGGTACACGTATGCGTTGAAGCGCTCGGGGTCGATGGGGGCGCCGTGGAGTGCGAGCCAGCCGTCGGCATCACGCAGCTCACGCGGCAGTGCGGCGAGCCATGCGCGTGATCGCTCATCGAGCCGCTCACGCGTCCACTCCGCCGACCAGCGCGCATCCGCGTTGAACGTGGCGGGAGTGCCGGCGACGGCCGCGAAGTCGTGGTTGCCGAGGATGCCGACGACGCGGGGGTCGGATGCGAGCCGGTGCACCACCTCGGCGGGGTCCGGTCCGTAGCCGACGGAGTCGCCGAGGACGACGATCCGGGAGGCGGTCCGCGCATCGTCGGTCGCGAGCACCGCCTCGAGAGCGTCGAGATTGGCGTGGACGTCGGCGATCAGGAGCACGGTGCCCGACGGCGTCATCGGGGGCGCCGGGAGTGCGGGACTCGTCGATGCCTCGCGGGGATCGACGACGTCGGCGTCGGCGACCACGAGCGGCTCGCCCGCGCTGAGCGGGACAGCCGACGCGATCGCCGGCCTCACGGGGGCGGGAACGT
>JAEYUT010000163.1 GCA_023432305.1 Actinomycetes bacterium | reverse complement strand
GATCCGCGCCGATCAGTCCGCGGCCGAAGGCAAGGGACTCGTGCTGTTCATCTCGAACGACAACCTGCGCAAGGGCGCGGCTCTCAACGCCGTGCAGCTCGCCGAGCTCGCCGCCGCGAAGGTGCTCGCCGCGGCCTGATCCCCCGAACCCCATCGCTGATCCCGGGTGCGCCTGCAGGCGCCCCGGGATCTGTCGTGTCCGGGGCGTGTCGGTGGGACCTCCGACCCGGAATTCGCACCGCCGCGGACACGTAAGATATTCGTCGTGTCTGAACCGGTGGATGTCGTCCTGATTGGTGGGGGCGTCATGAGCGCCACCCTCGGCTCGCTGCTGCAGCAGCTCGAACCCGACTGGTCGATCACGATCCTCGAAGCGCTCTCGGATGTCGCCCAGGAATCGTCGAACCCGTGGAACAACGCGGGCACCGGCCACTCGGCGCTGTGCGAGCTGAACTACACGCCCGAGAAGGACGGCGTCATCGACACCGCCAACGCCATCAAGATCAACGAGCAGTTCCAGGTCTCGCGTCAGTACTGGTCGTTCCTGGTCTCGAAGGGCCTCCTTCCCGAGCCCGACAAGTTCATCAACCCGGTTCCGCACATCAGCTTCGTGTGGGGCGAGGACAACGTCGACTACCTGCGCCGCCGCTACGAGGCGCTCAAGGACCACCCGCTCTTCCCCGGCATCGAGTTCTCCACCGACGCCTCCGTCATCCGCTCGTGGGCGCCGCTGCTGATCCCCGGACGCAAGAAGAGCCAGCCGATCGCCGCGACCCGCATCGTGGGCGGAACGGACATCGACTTCGGTGCGCTCACCCGGAACCTCCTCGACGGACTCGTCGAGAACGGCGCGACGCTGCACACCGGCCGCCGCGTCACCGGGCTCAAGCGACTCAAGGACGGCACGTGGCGCATCACGGGCCGCCGCGACGTCGGCCAGACGCCGTTCACGATGAACGCGCGCTTCGTGTTCGTCGGCGCCGGCGGTGCCGCCCTCACGCTCCTGCAGCGCTCCGGCATCAAGGAGATCCGCGGCTACGGCGGGTTCCCCATCAGCGGACAGTTCCTGCGCACCGACAACCCCGAGATCGTCGCGAAGCACCAGGCGAAGGTCTACGGCAAGGCATCCGTCGGTGCACCGCCGATGTCCGTGCCGCACCTCGACACGCGCGTCGTCGACGGGCAGAAGAGCCTCCTGTTCGGGCCCTACGCCGGATTCACACCCAAGTTCCTCAAGTCGGGCTCCTGGTTCGACCTGTTCGGCTCGATCCGGCTCCACAACCTCGGCACCATGATCGGCGCGGGCCTCAAGAACCTCGACCTCGTCTGGTACCTCGTCACCGAGCTCCTCGCCAGCCGCAAGAAGCAGCACAGCGTGCTGCAGCAGTTCGCACCCGACGCGAAGCAGGACGACTGGTACCGCATCACCGCGGGCCAGCGCGTGCAGATCATGAAGCGCGACGCGAACGGCAAGGCCATCATCCAGATGGGCACCGAGGTGGTCTCGGGTGCCGACGGCACGATCGCCGGCCTCCTCGGGGCATCGCCCGGCGCCTCCACGGCCGTGCCGATCATGCTCGATGTGCTGAACACGTGCTTCCCGGACCGCATCGAGGGATGGAAGCCGCAGCTCACCGCGATGATCCCGTCGTACGGCACCAAGCTCACCGACAAGCCCAAGTCCGCACCCAAGATCCTCAAGGGCACGGCGAAGGTCCTCGGCATCCAGGAGTGATGCGGGCGGCTCCTGTCCGCAGCACCTTGACACACATTCGAACACATGTTCGAATGTGTGAGTGAGGTGGAGCGGGCAGGAGCTGACGGCGGAGGCGGATGATGCCCTCCCGGGCTTCGCGCGCCTCGGCAACCTCGTGCGCACCGTGCAGACGCCCGACTTCGCGGGCATCACCTTCCACGAGGTGCTCGCGAAGTCTGCGCTCAACCATGTGCCGGGGGCCGCGCGATCGCTCCCATTCGGGTGGACGATCAACCCATACCGCGGATGCTCCCACCAGTGCCGCTTCTGCTTCGCGCGCAACACGCACACCTACCTCGACCTCGACGCGGGCCGCGACTTCGACTCGCAGATCATCGTCAAGGTCAACATCGTGGAGGTGCTCGAGCGCGAACTCGCCCGGCCCAGTTGGGAGCGCGCGTCGGTCGCCCTCGGCACCAACACCGACCCGTACCAGCGCGCCGAGGGTCGCTATCGGCTCATGCCGGGCATCATCGCCTCTCTTGCGGCATCCGGCACGCCCTTCAGCATCCTCACCAAAGGCACCCTCCTGCGCCGTGACATCCCGCTGCTGCAGGCGGCCGCCGGGCGCGTGCCCGTCGAGACCGCGATCTCCCTCACGGCCTTCGACGAGACGCTGCAGAAATCGATCGAACCCGGCACGCCCTCCACCGCGGCGCGCCTCGCCACCGTGAAAGCCGTGCGAGAGGCGGGCCTGCCGTGCTCGGTGTTCCTCATGCCCGTTCTGCCCTATCTCACCGATTCGCGGGAGCACCTGTCGCTCGCGCTCGAGCAGATCGCCGAATCCGGTGCCACGAGCGTCGCCTACAGCGCGCTGCACCTGCGCACCGGGGCGAAGGAGTGGTTCGCCGCCTGGCTCGTGAGGGAGCACCCGGAGCTCGCGCCGCGCTACCGGACGCTCTACGGGGATGGCGCCTACGCGCCGAAGGAGTACCGGCGACAGCTCGCCGCGCGCATCCGGCCGCTGCTGCGTCGATACGGGCTCGACCGGCCTCGCCTCAACCCCACGACGGGCACCCCCGCCGCGACCGGCGGAGTGCGCACGCTCTCCGCGGACGATGCGAGCCGCGCACTCGCCGCCGAACTCAGCCCCGCCGCCGCTGCCGTCCTCCAGCCGACCCTCTTCTGACACGACGCGAGCCGGAGCGCTCCAGGCGCGAGGCATCCGTTCGATAGGCTCGGATCCATGGCAGCGACCCCGTCGAGCGCACTGCTCCGAGGCGAACCCGTGGCCGTGCCGGTCCGACTGGCGATCCTCGACGACCACGAGGTCCTCCTCGACGCGCTCACCTCATGGGTGGCGCAGAACGCTGCCGACTTCGACGTGGTGCTCGCGGCGTCCAGCTGGCTCGAGCTCGTCCAGAGCCCCGCCTTCCCCACCGATCTCGTCTTCATCGACCTGCAGCTGAAGGAGCCGATCTCCATCGAAGCGCGTGTGCGCACGTGCCGCGCCGCGGGAGCCAAGGTCATCGTCCTCTCCAGCCTCGACACACGTGAGGCCCGTGAGCGCGCCGCCGCCGCGGGGGCAGCCGACTTCCTTCCCAAGTCGCTGCCGATGGCGGCGGTCATGGCCGCAGCGCGTCGCGTGATGGGGCTCGGTGAGCCCGATGTGGCACCCGAGGTCGATCACGCGCAGCATCCGCCGCTGCAGCATCTGAAGCCCAAGCTGAGCCCCGGGGAAGAGGACGCGCTGCGGCTCTACGCTGCGGGCTACAGCACCAACGCGGTCGCGTCGCAGATGGGGGTGCAGTACGAGACTGCGAAGACCTACCTGCGCCGGGTGCGCGAGAAGTATGCCAAGGTCGGGCGCCCGGCCAGCAAGAAGGCCGAGCTGATGCGGCGAGCAGCCGAGGACGGATACCTGGAATAGTGGCGAAGCTGTACTTCCGATACGGGGCGATGAACTCCGGAAAGAGCACTGCGCTCCTGCAGGCCGCATACAACTACGAGGAGCGCGGTCACGAGGTTCTGCTCGCGAAGCCCGCGATCGATTCGAAGGGCGAGAACGAGATCGTGTCGCGCCTGGGGGTGACCCGCGAGGTCGACTTCACGATCGCGCCGGGTGATGATCTGCTCGACCTCTTCAGCCGCGAGCGCGCCTCGGCGGTCGAGCAGCGTGGTCGCGAGATCAGCTGCCTGCTTCTCGACGAGGCGCAGTTCCTCAGCGAGGGGCAGGTCGACGACCTGCTGCGCATCGCCATCCAGCTGGACATCCCCGTGCTCGCCTACGGCATCCGCACCGACTTCCAGACGGTCGCGTTCCCCGGAAGTCGGCGACTGCTCGAGATCGCCCACTCGCTCGAAGAGCTGAAGACCATCTGCCGCTGCGGCCGCAAGGCGGTGTTCAATGCCCGCAAGATCGGCGACCAGTTCGTCTTCGATGGCGACCAGGTGGCGATCGATGGCGTCGAGGCCGGCTACGAGTCGCTGTGCGGAGCCTGCTACCTGGAGGAGTCCGGCGGGGTTCTCAACCGCGGATGGCGCCCCAAGCTCGACTTCAGCTACAAGGACGCGCCGGATCCCGACTTCATGTGATTCGGAGCTCCTGGAATCGGGTATCCTTGACAAGTTGCCTCTGGCAGCACCGGGGTATGGCGCAGCTTGGTAGCGCGCGTCGTTCGGGACGACGAGGCCGCAGGTTCAAATCCTGTTACCCCGACCACACGAGAAAGGGACCGCCGACAGGCGGTCCCTTTCTCGTTCCCGCCCCGGAATCCCGCCTCCATCCCCGAGGTGTCACTTTCTGCCGCTTCACGCGCCCCCAAAGCGGCAGAAAGTGGCACCTCGGGAGAGGTGGGGGAGTCGAGGGGCGGAGCGGGGTGCAGGGCGGCGGGCGCACAGCCCGAGCCCATCCCGCTCGCCTAGACTCGGGACCATGCCGATGCGACTCTCCGGCCTGCTCCGCGACCTTCCGGAGGGGATGCTCCTCAACGTCACCGGCGACGCGGAGGTTCTCGCGTCTCCCGTCGAGCGCGCGGATGAGGTGCAACCCGGATCCGTGTTCATCGCCCGCCGCGGCAAGGTCGTCGACGGACGCGAGCTCGCCGCTGAGGCGGTGCGCCGCGGGGCCGTCGCGATCGTGAGCGACGTCGAGTCGATCGATCTCGGCGTGCCGTACGCGCGCGTCACCTCCGCCCAGCAGGCGATCGGCTACCTCGCGGCGTCGTGGGCCGGCTGGCCGACGCGCAAGATGGAGGTCACGGGCGTCACCGGCACGAACGGCAAGACGACGACCACGATGCTGCTGCGCGGTGTGATCGGCGCCGCCACCGACGCTCCCGTGGGCCTCATCTCCACGATCGGCACCGAATACGGCCAGGGGTTCATCCCTGTGGGCCTCCACGTGACGACCCCGGGCGCGCCGCAGGTGCAGGACATGTTCCAGCAGATGGTGGCGAACGGCTTCCCGGAGGCGCTCGTCGAGATGAGCAGCCAGGGGCTCGAGCAGGGGCGTCTGAACGGCATCGGCATCGACGCCGGTGTCTACACGAACCTCACGCATGAGCACCTCGACTACCACGGCACGATCGAGGCCTACCGCGACGCGAAGGCGATCCTGTTCGAGCGGGTCGGTCAGATGGGCGGGCTCACGGTCATCAACTCCGACGACCCGTATGGCGCGTGGATGCGCGACGCCTCCGCGGGTGCCCGGGTCGTCGAATACGGCCTCCACAGCGGCGATGTCCGCCCGGAGAACGTCGTGATCGACGGCTCCGGCATTCGGATGTCGGTTGCGGGTGATGAGTACCGCACGCGCCTCACGGGCGATTTCAACGTCTACAACACGCTCGCGGCGGTCGCCTATGGGCTCGGCCGCGGGTGGAGCCCGGAGGCGATCCAGCGCGGTCTCGACCGCGTGGAGGGCGTCGACGGCCGCATGCAGCTCGTCGACGAGGGGCAGCCGTTCACGGCGCTCGTGGACTTCGCGCACACTCCGGATGCGTACGAGCAGCTATTCCCGTCGCTGCGGCGTCTGGTGGCACCGGGCGGGCGTCTCATCGCCGTGTTCGGCTGCGCGGGCCTGCGCGACACGGAGAAGCGCCACACGATGCCCGCGATCGCCGCCCAGCAGACCGACCTCATGATCATGACGGCGAGCGACCCCCGCACGGAGCCTGTCGACGAGATCCTCGACACGATGGAGGCTGCGGCCGCGAACGCGGGCGCGGTGATGGGCGAGTCGATGCTGCGGATCGTCGACCGCGGCACGGCGATCCTCGCCGCCGTGCAGGCGGCACGACCCGGCGATGTCGTCGTGGCGTGCGGCAAGGGGCACAAGCAGAGCATGTCGATCGGCGGCGTGGAGCTGCCGTGGGACGACCGCGTCGCGATGCGGATGGCGCTGCGCGGCATCGCCATGGGCGGCCTGCCGACCTCGCCCGCGGGCGCGCCGACCGTCGCCGAGGCTCGCGCCATGCTCGCCGCTGGCGGCTGAGCGCACCGCGTCCGGCTCGCGCG
>JAEYUT010000119.1 GCA_023432305.1 Actinomycetes bacterium | reverse complement strand
GATGCCCACCGTGTCGGCGGCCTGCGGGTGCTCGCCGACCGCACGCAGGCGCAGGCCCCAGCGGGTGCGGTAGAGGCCCCAGGCCACCACGGCGACCGTGGCGTACATGAGGTACACGATGAACGTCTGGTTGAACAGCACGGGTCCGATGATCGGGATCTCGCTCAGGAGCGGGATCTCCAGACGCGTGAAGCGGACGGGCCGGTTGAGCGCCGCCTCGTTCGGCACCAGCAGCGCTCCGTAGAGGAAGCCGGTGATGCCCGTGACAAGCACGTTCAGGACGACACCGACGATCACCTGGTCGACGAGGTACTTGATCGAGAAGGCGACGAGCACCATCGAGATCAGCGCACCCGACACCATGGCGGCGATGAGCGCGGCGAGGTAGCTGCCGGTGGTCGATGCCACGACCGCCGCGGTGAACGCCCCACCGAGGAGCTGGGCTTCGATGGCGATGTTGACCACACCCGCGCGCTCGCCGATGACGCCCGCGAGCGCGCCGAAGACGATGGCGGTGGAAAGTCCGATCGCCCCTGTCAGAAGGAAGACCACGGGAACGCTGCCGCCGGCACCCACCCACGCGATGAGGGCGAGGAGGAAGGCGAGTCCCACGACGAGCGAGAACCACACGGTGACCTTCCGCCGGTTCCAGGCGAACCACAGCGCAAGTCCCGCGGCGGCGAGCGCGATGACACCCCCGATGAGCCCGACCGCGCGAGGCGACCACACCGACGGCTCCAGCTGGATGGCTTCACGGGTGCCCGACCACACGAATCGCACGCTGTCGTCGCTGCCGAAGACGCCGAACAGGATGAACGTCGCGACGGCGAGCACCGCGAGGATGACCGGCACGCGCCAGGCGCGCGGCGGGAGGGCGGAGGCGTGTCCGACTTCTGTGTGGACGGCCGGAGTGACGGCGGACATCACTCGCCTCCCTTCTGCTCGAGAGCGGGCTTCTTCTCGGTGCCCACGACGGTGATCTCGCGAGGCTGAGGGAGGAAGCGGAAGATGGCGCGCACCAGCGGGGGCGCGGCGATGAAGAGCACGATGAGCCCCTGCACGACGCTCAGGATGTCCGGCGAGACGTCGGCGACCTGCATCGCAGGCCCTGCGGCCTTGAGCGCGCCGAAGAGGAGCCCGGCGAAGAGGACGCCGATGGCGCGAGATCCCCCGAGCAGCGCGACCGTGATGGCCTCGAAGCCGATCCCGGCGTCGACGCCGGGGGCGAAGTTGCCGTCGCGCCCGAGCGACTGGTTGATGCCCGCGAGACCGACGAACACACCCGACAGCACCATCGCGATGATCGTCATCCGCGACGTGTTGATGCCGGCGGCGCGCGCGGCGTCGGGGTTGAGTCCCACCATCCGCAGGCGGAAGCCGAGCGGCGAGCGCTCCATGAGCCACCAGAACACGCCCACCGCGATGATGCACAGCACGAACGACCAGCGCAGTTCGTACGCCTCGCCGAAGAGCCGCGGGAAGACGGCGGTCGGCAGCGGCGGCCGCGTGGTCGGGTTGCTGCCCGCGTCCATGTCGTGCAGCACGGGTGTGCGCATGAGGTAGGTGGTGAGCGAGACCGCGATGTAGTTCATCATGATCGTCACGATGACCTCGTGCGCGCCCGTCTTGGCCTTCAGGAAGCCTGCGATGCCCGCCCAGAGCCCGGCACCCACGACGCCGAAGACGATCGCGACGATGAGGTGAAGACCGTAGGGCAGGTTGAGCTGGAATGCCGCCCAGGCGGACCACACCGCGCCCATGAGCAGCTGGCCCTGACCACCGATGTTGAACAGTCCCGAGCGGAAGGTGAGCGCGATGCCGAGGCCTGCCGCGATGAGCGGCCCCGAGAAGCGCAGCGTCTCCATGAGCGGCTTGATGCCCGCCTCGAAGGAGTTCGCCCGCGTGTTGTAGATCGCGCCGCGGAACATCGCCTCGTACGCCCGCTGCAGGGCTTCGCCGGCGGCGGTGAAGAAGTCCGACGGACGCGAGAAGAAGTAGCCGAGTGTGTCGATCACATCCTCGTTGGTGAAGATGATGAGCAGCGATGCGATCGCGAAGGCGAGCAGGATCGCCAGCGTGGTGCGCAGGACGGAGCCGGCGGCGATGTCGTGCATCACATGACGCCAGTTGATGCGGCGCTGATCCGTCTCGGGCGCGGCACCCGGGGTGATCGTCGTCATTCGTGGACTCCTGCCATGAGGCGGCCGAGCTGCTCACGCGGGGTGTCAGCGGGAACGATGTCGATGATGGAGCCGCGGTACATGACCGCGATCCGGTCTGCGAGGGCGATGACCTCATCCAGCTCGGTCGAGATGACGAGCACGGGAACGCCCGAATCGCGCACCTCGACGATGCGCTCGTGGATGAACTCGATCGAGCCGACGTCGACGCCGCGGGTCGGCTGGGAGGCGAGGAACAGCTTCAGGTCGCGGCCGAGCTCGCGCGCGAGCACCACCTTCTGCTGGTTGCCGCCGGAGAGGCGGCCCACCATCGTGTCGCGGCTGGGGGTGCGGATGTCGAACTCCCCGATCGCGTCGTCGGCGAACTGATCGCGGTGGGCGAAGTCGATGCTCACCCGGCTTGCGAACGGGGCTCCGTGGCTGCGGTCGAGCATGAGGTTCTCGGCGACGCTGAACTCGGCGATGAGCCCGTCGACCTTGCGATCCTCGGGCACGAAGCCGACGCCCGCCTCCAGCACATCGCGAACGGACGAGCCGATGAGTTCGCGCCCCCCGAGGCGGATGGATCCCTGGAGCTTGTCACGCAGGCCCACGATCGCCTCGGCGAGCTCGGTCTGGCCGTTGCCCTGGACTCCGGCGATCGCGAGCACCTCGCCTTCGCGGATCGTGAAGCTCACGTCGTCGAGCAGGCGGGTGCCGCCTGGTCCGAAGAGAGTCAGGCCGTCCACGACGAGTGCTTCCGCGCCGAGCTTCGGCGGATCCTTCTCGACGGTGAGCTCCACAGCACGACCGACCATGAGTGCCGCGAGCTCATCGGTGGAGGCTGTCGGCTCGGCGGTGCCGACGACCTTGCCGAGGCGGATCACGGTGATGACGTCGGCGACGGCCTTGACCTCGCGGAGCTTGTGCGTGATGAAGACGATGGAGGTGCCCGCATCGGCGAGGGCGCGCATCGTCACCATGAGCTCGTCGGTCTCCTGCGGGGTGAGAACGGCGGTCGGCTCGTCGAGCACGAGCACCTTCGCATCACGCGAGAGGGCCTTCACGATCTCGACGCGCTGCTGGGCGCCGACGGGGAGGTCTTCGACGAGAGCGACGGGGTCGATGTCGAACCCGAAG
>JAEYUT010000071.1 GCA_023432305.1 Actinomycetes bacterium | reverse complement strand
CGTGTCCCGTGCGCAGATCCTTCACGAGGTGCTGGCCGTAGAGGAAGTAGGAGCGCATCTGGTCGCCCCAGCTGGCGGTGATCGTGCCCGCGAGCTCCTTCTTCTTGGCTGCCTCCTTCTCCTTCTGCAGGAGCAGAAGACGCGTCTGGAGCACGCGCATCGCGGCCGCGCGGTTCTGGATCTGCGACTTCTCGTTCTGCATCGACACGACGATGCCGGTCGGGATGTGGGTGAGGCGCACCGCGGAGTCGGTGGTGTTGACCGACTGGCCGCCGGGGCCCGACGAGCGGAAGACGTCGACACGGATGTCACCCTCGGGGATGTCGACCTCCTGCGCCTCCTCCATGATCGGGATCACCTCGACCGCCGAGAACGAGGTCTGGCGCTTGTCGGCCGACCCGAAGGGGCTGATGCGCGCGAGACGGTGCGTGCCCGCCTCCACGGAGAGCGTTCCGTACGCGTAGGGCGCGTCGATCTCGAAGGTCGCCGACTTGATGCCAGCGCCTTCCGCGTACGAGGTGTCCATGACCTTCACGGGGTAGCCGTGCCGCTCCGCCCAGCGAAGGTACATGCGCATGAGCATCTCGGCGAAGTCCGTGGCGTCATCGCCGCCCGCACCGGAGCGGATCGTGACGACGGCGCCGCGCGCGTCGTACTCGCCATCGAGAAGGGTCTGCACCTCGAGGTCGGCGACCGTCTTCTTGAGCGCCTCGAACTCCTGCTCCGCCTCGACAGCCGAGTCGGCATCGTCCATCTCGCGGGCGAGCTCGATGAGCACCTCGAGGTCGTCGATCCGTCGCTCGACGGCGGTGACCCGCCCGAGTTCGGCCTGGCGGTGACTGAGCGCACTCGTGACCTTCTGTGCGCTGTCCGGGTCGTCCCAGAGGTCGGGCGCGCCGGCCTTCTCGGAGAGGTCGGCGATCTCTGCCTCGAGGCGCTTCACATCCACGACGGCGCGAATGTCGTCGAAGGTGCTGCGAAGGGCGGCGAGCTGGGCGGGAAGGTCATCGAGCATGGCGGTTACAGCCTACCCAGCCGAGGCCTCGGCGGTTCGCTCATCCGGACAGCAGGCCCCTGGCCGTGGAGAGACAACGACCAAGGACCTGCTGCGTGCGGCGGGTGGGCCGGGGGGTACCGCATCCGCCGGTCTGGTGGCTCGTTCAGGTGGTGCTCCCTGGCGGTGGGGCGGTCGAGCCGGAACCGGGGCCCGCGCCCGAGCCGGTGGTTCCGCCGGACGGGGGCGATGTGGGTGGCGGCGCCTGGGGGGCGGGGGTCGCCTGTGCGCTGCCGTCGTCGGCGTCGTCCTCCTCGTGGGTGCCGCTCTTGGCCTTGTCGGCCGCGCTGCGACGATCCCACTCGGGGCGCCTCAGCGCATAGAAGAGCAGCGGAGGGCCGCCCAGCACGACGATGACCAGCCCCACGATCCAGGGGTAGGTCGCGGCGGGGAAGGTGTCGAATCCGGACGGCGGGATGAACGCCATCACGAACGCGGCGAGGCAGCCGATGAAGCCGACGCCCGCGACGAGGTTCATCGCGGGAACGCGGTACGTGCGCTTCACGTCGGGCTTCGTGCGGCGGAGCCTGATCGCCGCCGCGAACATCAGCAGATACATGATCAGATACAGCGCGGCAGCCATGTCGACGAGCGCGACGAAGGCGCCGCTCACGTTCGGCAGGACCACGAAGATCGCCGCGAGGATCGTCACGATGGTGCCCTGCAGCATGAGGATGCCGGACTGCACACCCTCCTTGTTGCGCTTCTGCAGGCCGAGAGGCAGAAGCCCCGTCTCAGCGGCCGCGAGCAGACCCTTCGAGGGCCCGGCGATCCAGGTGATGACCGAGGCGAGTGCCCCTGCGGCGATGAGCGCCGACACCACGGCGGTCGCCCAGCTGACACCCCACTGATCGAAGTACGCCTGGAACGCCAGCATGATGCCGTTGGTGAGCCCGAGCTGCTTCTCCGGCACGGCGATCGAGATGGCGAGCGTCGGCAGGATGAACACGAGCAGGATCAGCACCGACGCCAGGAACACCGAGCGAGGGTAGCCGCGTCCCGGGTCCTTCATCTGGTTGACGTGCACCGCGTTGACCTCCATGCCGGCGTACGCCAGCACGTTCGAGACGATCAGAACAATCGACGCGATGCCCGTGAACGGCGGGATGATCGCCGCCGCATCCAGCGGCACCTCGCTCTTCTCCCCGGTTCCCAGCCACACGAATCCGAAGATGATCAGCAGCACCGCAGGGAACAGCGTTCCGATGATGCCGCCCCATGACCCGAGCTTCGCGAACAGGTTGCCGCCGCGCAGCGTGATGAGCGTGGAGCCCCAGTACAGAACCAGGATGATGATGGCCGTGAACAGCCCCGAACTCGAGAGGGAGGGGTCGAGGAACACGAACGCGAGCGCGGCCGCGATGAACGAGATCTGGGTGGGGTACCACACGACGTTCTGGATCCACTGCAGCCAGACGGCGGTGAACCCCCATCGGTTGCCGAACGCCTCCCTCACCCATACATAGACACCGCCCTTCCACCCTGTCGCGAGCTCCGCGGCGACCAGTGCGGTGGGAATCAGGAAGACGACCGCCGGGATGATGTAGAGCGTGACGCTTCCCAGCCCGTAGACCGCCATCGCGGGAAGCGAGCGCAGGCTCGCCACCACGACGAGAGTCAGCAGCGCAAGCTGCCCGACGCCCAGGAAGCTCGTCACGACCTTGCGCGACGTGAGCGGGTGGTTCGAGGCGGCCTTCGCCGCGGCATCCGCTGTCTGCTTGGAGGTGTTGGTGGACATCTCGGCCGCCTAGTGGTGGAACGCCGGGTGCTGGTCGGCGACGGGCATCGGCGACTCGAGCGAGTCGAGGTAGTCCGTCTCCTTGGCGATGCCCTCCAGCAGCTCCGCCGCGAGATCCATGCTCAGCCCGTTGCGCACCACGATGCGCTGCACCGTCAGATCGGCGAGGTCATCCGGCATCGGGTATGCGGGCACCAGCCAGCCGTTCATGCGCAGGCGGTCCTGGAGGTGGTAGAGGTTCCAGTTCTTCGTGTGGCCCTTCTTGAGACGCCACGCGAACACGGGGATGTCGCTGCCGTCGTTCCAGAGCTCGAACGCATCGAGCTTCGCGATGCCCGCCGACAGGAACTTCGCCACATCCTGGGAGGCCTGCTGCACCTGACGGTATCCCTCGAACCCGAGCCGCAGGAACATGTAGTACTGCAGCAGCACCTGAGCACCAGGGCGCGAGAAGTTGAGCGCGAAGGTCGGCATCTGCCCGCCGAGGTAGCTCACCTCGAAGATGAGGCTCTCGGGGAGCCACTTGCGATCGCGCCAGACCACCCATCCGAGGCCCGGGTACACGAGGCCGTACTTGTGCCCGGATGTGCTGATCGAGTGCACCCGCTCCAGACGGAAGTCCCACACCAGGTCGGGCTGCAGGAACGGCGCGATCATTCCGCCGGAGGCGCCGTCGACGTGGATCGGGATGTCGAGTCCGGTCTTCTCCTGGATCGCGTCGAGAGCCTTGGCGATCTCGGCGACAGGCTCGTACATGCCCGTGTAGGTGACGCCCATGATCGCGACGACCCCGATGGTGTTCTCGTCGACGTACTTCTCGAGGTCGTGCCCGTCGAGCGTCTTGTGCTCTTCGCTGATGGGAACGAGCCGCGCTTCGACATCGAAGTAGTTGCAGAACTTCTCCCAGCACACCTGCACGGCGCTCGACATGATGAGGTTCGGCCGGGAGATGTCCTTGCCCGCAGCCCTCCGCGCTTCCTGCCAGTTGCGCTTGAGGGCGAGACCGCCCAGCATGCACGCCTCCGACGACCCGATGGTGGAGGTGCCGATCGACGTCGCGTCGTCGGGTGCGTTCCAGAGGTTCGCCACCATGTGCCAGCAGTTCTCTTCGATGGCGGCCGTCTGGGGGTACTCGTCCTTGTCGATCATGTTCTTGTCGAAGGAGGATTCGTAGACCTGCTTGGCTTCGTCGTCCATCCACGTGCTCACGAAGGTGGCGAGGTTGAGGCGCGAGTTGCCGTCGAGCATCGTCTCGTCTTCGATGATCTGCTTGGCGGTGCCGGGGAGAGATTCCTCGGCGGGCACGTGGTGCCGCGCGGCGACACTCGCCTCGCCTCGACGTGCGAACAGCGGCGTGAGGCCGCCGTCTCCTTGAGTTGTGCTCATGGACTTCTCTCCCGTCTTGCCTGTCACGTGGCCGCGGATGCGACGCACGGGTGCGATGGCGGGGTGCGTGTCTCCGTCGGTGCACCTGCAGGGGACGATAGATCGGCGTTTTCAGCGCGAACAGGGGCTTTTGCCCCCGGTGGGCGCAGATGCGCGCGGCGCAGCGGTCTGCGCGACGAGCGTCAGCGGTCGGCGTCGTGGTGGCTGAGATCGGCGTGCGACGAGACGCCGCGCAGCATCCAGCCCATGAATGCGGCGCCGAGCACGAGCAGGATCGCGCCCAGGATTCCGATGAACACGAGGCCCTCGGTGAAGGCCGTGCGGGCGAGTGCGGCGAACGTCGCGCCGAGCTCACCGCCCAGCTCCCGCGAGACGGTGAGCGCCTCGGCGAGCGTCGTCGTCGCGCGGTCGAGCATCGTTCCGCTGACGAGCGACGTTGCCGCGTCATCGAGGCCCGTGCGGTACACCACGAACAGCACGGAGCCGAGCACCGCCGTGCCGAGCGCGGTGCCGAGCTCGTAGGCGGTCTCGCTGATGGCGGCCGCCTGCCCCGAGCGCTCGGCGGGCACCGAGCTCATGATGATGTCGTGCGTGAGCGTCGTCGCGATGCCCACGCCGAGCGCGATGAGACACAGGGCGAGCGCGATGGTGAGCGGATCCGTGGTGGTCGACAGTCCGATGAGCGAGAAGAACCCGGCCGCTGCGGCGAGTGTGCCGAGCGCGACGAGAAGCGCTGCCGGGAGCTTCCGCACGATCCACGCGGCGAGGAACCCGGACGCCGCCGAGACGACCATCTGCGGCAGCAGCCACAGCGCCGACTCGACAGGACTCAGCTCGAGAACGAGCTGAAGGTACTGCGTGAGGGCGAAGAGCGATCCGATGAGCGCGAAGATCGAGATGAGGTCTCCGAGAACGGCCCCCGTGAACGCCTTCACGCGGAACAGGCG
>JAEYUT010000050.1 GCA_023432305.1 Actinomycetes bacterium | reverse complement strand
CCGCTGCGGCACGAGCCGACCTGGAGATAGCTATGAGTACAACGACCGGTACGCGAGTGAGGACGCAGTCGTCCCTCTCCCTCTGGGTCAACCGACACCGGAAATGGGTCCTCGCGGCGCCTGCCATGGTGTTCGTGGCCCTGCTGATCACCTTCCCGCTCGCCTGGACGCTCTATCTGAGCCTCACGGACGCATCCGGATCCATCCGCTCGTCCCACGACTTCATCGGCCTCGAGAACTACGCCGAGATCCTCACCGACACCGACCGCTTCTGGCCCGCCGTCGGCCGCACCGTCCTCTTCACCGGCGGCGCCATGATCGTCGAGATGGTGCTCGGCATGCTCATCGCGCTGCTGCTGTGGCGTCCGTTCCGCGGCCAGGGCTTCGTGCGCGTCATCATCCTGCTGCCGCTCGTGGCCACGCCCGTCGCCGTCGGCATGATGTGGCGACTCATCTTCGAGCCGTCGATCGGCTTCGCGAACCAGTTCCTCTCGTGGTTCGGCATCCCGCCGCAGCCCTGGCTCGCCGGTGAGACCACCGCCCTCCCGACGCTCATCTTCGTCGACATCTGGCAGTGGACCCCGATGGTCGTGCTCATCCTCCTCGCGGGGCTGACCTCGCTCTCGGATGAGCCCGACGAGGCTGCCCGTGTCGACGGCGCGAACGCGTGGCAGCGGTTCTGGCATGTCACGTTCCCGCTCGTCATGCCGACCTTCATCACCGCGATCCTGCTGCGCGGCATCGACGCGCTCAAGACCTTCGACATCCTGTACGCCACGAAGGGCAAGGGCGGCGGCTCGTTCCATGAGGTTGAGACGCTCAACGTCTACGCCTACGGACTGAGCTTCGATTACCAGAAGTACGGAGAGTCCTCCGCCGTTCTGATCGTCTTCTTCATGATGATCATCGGCTGCATCTGGCTCCTCACCATCCGCAAGAAGAAGAGCGCCCTCTGATGACCTCGACAGCCACCTCACTCATCCGGACGACCTCTCCCATCCAGCGTCGTCGTCGCCGCGGACTCGGCTACAAGACGTTCCGCGCCGTCGCCCTCGTCGTCGTCGCGCTCACCTTCCTCGCGCCCGTCGTGTGGATGCTGCTCGCGTCGTTCAAGACGAACGTCGACATCTACAACTCGGAGGCGGCGTTCGTCTTCACCCCGACGCTCAAGAACTACGACACCGTCTTCCAGCAGGCCGACTACCTGCAGTACATCTGGAACAGCTTCTTCGTGGCGGCGGTCGCGACTGCGCTGTCGCTCGTGCTCGCGGTGCCCGCCGCGTACTCGATGAGCCGCTTCGTCATGAAGAAGTCGGCTGTGCTGGTGCTCCTCGCGCGCGTCATCCCCGGTGTCAGTCTGCTCGTGCCGTGGTACTTCGTGTTCGCGAACCTGCGCATCGTCGGCACCTACACGCCACTCGTGCTGTCGCACATGTTCGTGTCGCTGCCGCTCATCCTCTACATCATGATGTCGTTCTTCGACTCCCTCCCGGAGGAGCTCGAGGAGCAGGCGCAGGTCGACGGACTCACGCCGATCGGCGCCTTCCTGAGGATCACGCTGCCGCTGTCGGTGCCCGGCATCGCGACGGCGAGCATCCTGTCGTTCATCTTCTCGTGGAACAACTTCATGTTCGCGCTCGTGCTCTCGGGTGCCAGCACGAAGACCCTCCCCGTGGCGATCTTCGACTTCGTCGGCTACGCATCGATCGACTGGGGCGGCCTCATGGCCGCGGCCGTTGTCGTTACGATTCCCATCATGATCATTGCTCTGTTCACCCAGAAGTACATCGTCTCCGGTCTCACCGCGGGAGCGACGAAGGGTTGACCCTGCACACGGGATCCCTGCCCCCCATCGTCGTGATGGGGGTGCAGGGATCGGGCAAGTCGACCGTGGCGGAGCTCATCGCCCGGCGGATCGGGGGGCGCTACATCGACGGCGACCGCCTGCACCCTGCAGAGAATGTCGCCAAGATGGCGGCGGGCGTGCCCCTCACGGACGCCGATCGCGAGCCCTGGCTGCACGTGATCGGCGATGTGCTGCAGACGGGCAGGGGCGAGGGGATCGTGGTCGTGTGCTCGGCGCTGCGCCGCGCGTACCGGGATCTGCTCCGCGCGGACGCCCCGGGCACGGTGTTCGTGCATCTGCACGGCTCGTTCGACCTCATCGCGTCACGGGTGAGCGCACGATCCCACGAGTACATGCCGCCGTCGCTGCTCCAGTCGCAGTTCGACGCGCTCGAGCACCTGGACGTTGATGAGTCAGGCATCCTGTTGGACGTGGCAGACTCGCCGCAGGGGATCGCGGATGCGGCCGTCGCGTTCGTGCAGGCGCTGCGCAACGACCCCACCGTCTGAGCATGCGGCCTCGGCCGCCCGAGGGGAGACCATCCGTGACCGATCGACTCCGCGTGGTGATCGCCGTTCCGCTCGAGGAGGTGCACGTCGCCGAACTCCGCCGCGACGAGCGTCTCGAGGTGGTGCACCGGCCCGACCTGCTGAACCCGCCGAGCCAGGACTGGATGGCGGGCCCCAAGACGCGCGACGCAGCGGAGCAGGCCGAGTACGAGGCGTACCTCGACGACGCCGACGTGCTCTACGGCATTCCCGACGAATCCGGACGCGCACTCGCACGGACCGTCGCCGCCAACCCGCGCCTCCGCTGGTTGCACACCATGGCCGCGGGAGGCGGGCAGCAGGTGAAGTCGGCGCGGCTCGACGCCGACGCCCTCGCCCGGATCACCTTCACCACCTCCGCGGGAGTGCATGCGGAGCCGCTCGCCGAATTCGCCGTGTTCGGGGTTCTCGCCGGCCTCAAGCGCCTTCCGTGGCTGCAGGGGCTGCAGCGAGCACACCAGTGGGGACCGCGCGAGGCGATGAAGCAGCTCACCGAATCGACGGTCGTCGTGGTCGGCCTGGGATCGATCGGGCGCACCGTCGCCCACAAGCTCAGCGCCCTCGGATGCCGCGTCGTCGGAGTCCACCGCCGCGAGATCGAGGCGGAGGTGGAGCGCATCGTCCCCGTCGAGGAGCTCGCCGCGATCGCCTCCCAGGCGGACGCGATCGTGCTCGCTCTGCCCAAGACCGAGGCGACGGAGAACATGTTCTCCGCGGAGGTGCTCGCCGCCGTGAAGCCGGGCGTCACCGTCGTCAACGTCGGCCGGGGGAGCACCGTCGACGAGCCCGCGCTCATCGACGCCCTTCAGGATGGCCGGGTCGGTCTCGCCGTGCTCGACGTCACCGCCGTCGAGCCGCTGCCGTCCGAGAGTCCGCTGTGGGATCTTGCGAACGTCATCCTCGCGCCGCACACGGCAGCCATCAGCCCGCACGAGCCGCGCCGCATCTTCGAGCTCTTCCGGCGCAACCTCGACGCCCTCCTCGCGGGCGAGCCGCTGCAGAACGTCGTCAACACGCGCGAGTTCTACTGAACCCGCTCGTCAGGTAGACTCGTCCGCGAACTTCGGCGAGGGTCTGCGTCTGCGATGGACGGAGACCGTGATCGACGCGGTGGGCAGGCCCAGAGTCTTTCCTCACGCTGTTGCGCGTTCGAGTTGACATTCACATGACGGGGCCGACGCCCCACTGAAGGAGTAACCATGACTGACGGCACCAAGCTCGCCGCCGAGATCCGCGACCAGTTCGGCAAGGGCGCTGCTCGCAAGCTCCGCGCCGCCGGCAAGGTCCCCGCGGTGATCTACGGCCACGGCACCGAGCCCCGCCACATCACGCTTCCCGCCCACGAGACGAGCCTCATCCTGCGCAAGGCGAACGCCGTGCTCGACCTCGACATCGACGGCAAGCACGAGCTCACCCTCGTCAAGGACGTCCAGAAGGACCCGGTGCGCCAGATCATCGAGCACATCGACCTCCTCGTCGTGAAGAAGGGCGAGAAGGTTCAGGTCGAGGTCCCCGTGCACGTCGAGGGCGAGTCGTTCTCGGGCACCATCGTGCAGGTCGAGCACCCCACGATCACCCTCGAGGCCGAGGCCACCCACATCCCGGAGAGCGTCTCGGTGAACGTCGAGGGCGCCGAGGAGGGCACCCACATCACCGCCGGTGACATCCAGCTCCCCAAGGGCACCGCGCTCGTCACCGACGCCGAGACCCTCGTCGTCAACGTGACTGCTCCGGCCAAGGCCGCTGAGGTCGAGACCGAGGCCGAGGAGGCCGTCGAGGCGGCTGTCGAGGCCGAGGCCGCCGAGTAATCCACTCGGATCCTTCGACGCTTCTCGGATCTCAGATCTGTGGCAGATGACGTCTGGCTCGTAGCCGGGCTCGGGAACCCCGGGCCCGGCTACGCCGCTCATCGCCACAATGTGGGCCAGATGGCGCTCGATGCGCTCGCCGAGCGCATCGGCGCGCGCTTCTCGCGCCACAAGACGA
>JAEYUT010000044.1 GCA_023432305.1 Actinomycetes bacterium | reverse complement strand
CCGACGAGTCGCGCCAGGATCCCACCTGGTTCCGCACGAACGGCGAGCGCTACGGGCGCGACGGCTGCCGCGTGCCGCTTCCCTGGGAGGCCGACGCACCCGCGTACGGCTTCTCGCCGACTGGCCGCAGCTGGCTCCCCCAGCCCGAGGTCTGGGGTGAGCTCGCGCGCGACCGCCAGGTGGGCGACCCCACCTCCACTCTCGAGCTGTACCGGGCGCTGCTCGGGGCGCGCCGCGAGTTCGAACTCGGCGCCGGAACGCTGGAGTGGATCGACGCGGGCGACGAGGTCCTGTCATTCCGCAACGGCGACGTGGTCGTCGTGGTGAACTTCGGCTCGGAGTCGGTGGCGCTGCCCGTGGGCGATGTCCTCGTGGCGAGCGGTCCGGTGTCGGACGGCACTCTGCCCGCCGAGACGGGCGTGTGGCTGCGCGGGTGAGCGCCGCGCTCGCCGCGGCGCGCCCGGGAGCCGGTCAGCTCTCGAAGAGGTACGCGCCGCTCCAGTAGTGCCAGAACACGCCGATCACGCCGTCGAGCGGCGCCTCGCCGAACATGAGCAGGCCGACGAACACCGTCAGCAGGGGCATCACGAGCGACACGAGCGCCGCGACGATCAGGAGCACGATCGCGAGGATCGACATCCAGCGGTGCGTCGCTCCGGTGCGCCTCGCCATCACGATGCAGGTGATCGACGCGGCCATGAGCGGCCACGCGATGACGGCGATGGGCCCGGCCAGCACGAGAGCCGCGACGCCGCACAGCAGTGCTGCGAGCGCGTAGCGGTTGCCCGGGCCCGCCTGCGGTGCGTCGGAGGCGGTCGGCTCGGACGCAGCGGTCGGCTCGGAGATCGTGCTCATCCGCTCATCGTCGCAGAGGTCGACCGGCACGACGCGGGCGATGTGCCCCGCAAGCGCGGGATCGCCCCCGAATGCGGGTAGACATGACAACCGTTTTCTTGGACACCGTCCAGTCCTGCTAGAAAGGTCCACGCACCCCTCGGGGAGTGCGTGCCGCGAGCGACACTGTGGTTCGCTCCCCGCGGCGCTGACCGTTTCACCCGCGCCGCGATCTGCGGCGCTCGCCCGAAAGGCACAGCATGACCAACGCAGCAACCGGCTCGAAGTCGTTCGTCGTCACCTGGATCCTCGCGCTCCTGCTCGGAACGCTCGGAATCGACCGCTTCTACCTCGGCAAGGTGGGCACCGGCATCCTCAAGCTCGTGACCATCGGCGGCTTCGGAGTCTGGACGCTCATCGACCTCATCATGGTGCTCGTGGGTGCCACGCGCGACAAGGCCGGCAACGCCCTCGCCGGCTACGCCGAGAACAAGAAGGTCGCCTTCATCGTGACGCTCGTGCTCGTCGTGATCTCGGTCACCAGCAGCGTCATCAGCACCATCGCGGGCGCCGCAGCGGGCATCGACGCCTACTGAGCTCGACACCTCATCAGGAACGGCCCGTCGCGCTCGCGGCGGGCCGTTCCACGTTCGCAGCTCCTGAAGCGGCTGTCAGCCCCGCGCTCAGAGCGGCGGGGTGAGCGGCGGCGGCACACGCCACTCCCCCAGCGTCTCGAACGCCGCCGCGAACCGCAGCAGCTCGGTGTCGTCGTACGCACGACCCGCGAAGGTGAGCCCGATGGGCATCTGGATGTCGTTCATGAGCCCCATCGGCACCGTCACCGTGGGGATGCCGAGGTGCCGGATGGCGAGATTGCCGTTCGCGACCCACACCCCGTTGCGCCACCCCGCATCCGCCGACTCCGGGTTCACATCCATGTCGGCGGCGCCCACATCCGCCACCGCCGGGAAGATCACGGCGTCGAGGCGGTGCACATCCATCCACTCCTCGAGGTCGATGCGTCGCGTCTCCTCGAGACCTCGCAGGCCGTCCTCCAGATCGGGGATATCGGTGAGAGCCATCGTCTCCGGATGCTCAGCGGCCCACGCCGGGTAGCTCGAGATGTCGTCGTCGGATCCCGTATCGCGCAGCGGCAGCGTGCCGGGCTCGTGCGGGAAGATGAGCGCACCATCCACCTCGGCGAGCTGAGAGAGAGCCGGGTCGCCGTTGGCGTCGAGGAAGTCGTTCCACGCCCACGCCGAGAGGTCGAGC
Organism: Actinomycetes bacterium; assembly: GCA_023432305.1. Classification (GTDB taxonomy): domain Bacteria; phylum Actinomycetota; class Actinomycetes; order Actinomycetales; family Microbacteriaceae; genus Homoserinibacter. The sequence goes on along the minus strand of JAEYUT010000044.1, from coordinate 4,552 downwards.
AGCTCGCGATCGAGGAACTCGGGCGACACGAGCCCCCGGGTGCGGATGGTGGGCGCTCCCGCGCGGTCTCCTTCATAGTTCGAGACGACCGGGAAGTCGACCTCCACGATCACCGCGCCCGCCTCCTCGAGGGCACGCCGTGCCTCATCCCACCGGGCGAGCACCCCCTGCCGCGGCTCGATGCGCTGCCCCAACGGGCCGCCGAGCGCCTGGCCCGTCCCCGCCTCCGGATCGTCGCCCAGGTACATCCGCGGCACCCCGAAGCGCCGCCCCGCGAGGTCGCGCAGCACATCAGCGCGATCATCGGGCAGCAGCGCCGGATACGACAGCGGCCGCACCTCGGAGCTCGGCGGGATCGACACCCACGGCTGCGCACGCCAGAAATCGCCCCGGTGGTCGTGATCGTCGGCGACGATGACATCGAGCACCTCGAGCAGGTCGGCCATCGTGCGCGTGTGCGGCACGACGACATCCATCGTGGGGACAAGCGGCCAGTTGCCGCGCACCGAGATCACCCCGCGAGACGGCGTGTATGCGCACAGGCTCGAGTTCGTCGCCGGCCCGCGGCCGCTCGACCAGGTCTCCTCCGCGAGCCCGAAGGCGGCGAAGCTCGCGGTCGTCGCCGTGCCGGAGCCGTTCGAGGAGCCCGAGAGATACGGGGCCGGGAGATACGCCGGGTTGTAGGGGCTCTCGGCGCGCCCGTAGAGGCCGCGCTGCATCCCGCCGTTCGCCATGGGCGGCATGTTGGTCTTGCCGAGGCAGATGGCGCCCGCGGCCCGCAGTCGCTCGATCGTGAAGGCGTCGCGCTGCGACACCAGCTCGGCGAATGCGGGGCTTCCTGCGGCCGCCGTGAGCCCCGTTACCAGGTAGCTGTCTTTTGCGGTGTACGGGATCCCGTCGAGCGGTCCGAGCACCTCGCCGCGCGCGCGTCGATCATCCGAGGCTCGGGCCTCATCCCGCGCATCGGGGTTGAGGACGACCACCGAGTTGAGTCGCGGTCCCGCCTGGTCGTAGGCGGCGATCCGCGCCAGATACGCGTCCAGAAGCTCGACCGCGGTGACCTGCCCCGATTCGAGCGCCGCGCGCAGCTGCGCGATCGACGCATCGACCACATCGAAACCCATGCCGTCATCCTGACGCATCGCGGCAGGCGCCGACACATCGACCCGCGGGAATGCGACGGGGGCACGCCGCGGTTGAGAGCATCATGAGCACCTCGCGCAAGAGCATCGGATTCCTGTCGTTCGGTCACTGGTCGGCCTCACCCGGTTCCCAGACGCGCACCGCATCCGATGTGCTCCTGCAGTCGATCGATCTCGCGGTCGCCGCCGAGGAGCTGGGAGCGGACGGCGCCTACTTCCGCGTGCACCACTACGCGAACCAGCTGGCGAGCCCCTTCCCGCTGCTCGCCGCGGCAGGCGCCAAGACGAGCCGCATCGAGCTCGGCACCGGCGTCATCGACATGCGCTACGAGAACCCGCTGTACATGGCCGAGGATGCGGGCGCCGCCGACCTCATCGCGGGCGGACGACTGCAGCTCGGCGTGAGCCGAGGCTCACCCGAGCAGGTCGTCGACGGCTGGCGCTACTTCGGCTACGGCGCCCCCGAGGGCGAGACCATGGCGGATGTCGCGCGCGGCAACACCGAGGTGTTCCTGAAGGTGATCGACGGCGCGCGCTTCGCGGAGCCGAACCCGCGGCCCATGTTCCCGAATCCGCACCCGGGTCCGCTCGGCATCCAGCCGCAGTCCCCGGGCCTGCGCGAGCGCATCTGGTGGGGAGCAGGGTCGGATGCGACCGCCGTCTGGGCCGCGGAGCGGGGAATGAACCTGATGAGCTCGACCCTCAAAGAGGACGAATCCGGCGAGCCGTTCCACGTGCAGCAGCGCAAGCAGATCGAGAAGTTCCGTGAGGCCTGGCAGGAAGCCGGCCACGAGCGCACGCCGCGCGTCTCGGTGAGCCGGTCGATCTTCGCGCTCGTCTCGGATGAGGACCGCGCGTACTTCGGCGGCGGCCAGCGCGAGGAATCCGACCACTACGGCGTCATCGACGACTACCGCGCCGTCTTCGGCCGCAGCTACGCCGCCGAGCCGGATGTGCTCATCGAGCAGCTGCGCGAAGACGAGGCGATCGCCGCCGCAGACACCATCCTGCTCACGATCCCCAACCAGCTGGGCGTCGACTACAACGCCCACGTGCTCGAGGCGATCCTCACGCACGTGGCCCCGGAGCTCGGCTGGCGGTAGCGCCATACTGGGCGCATGATCCGCGCTCTCACCCGCACCGAGCTCGCCGACGCGGCGTTCGCGACGCTCGTCAGGCTGGCAGCCGACGTTCCCGACGACGAGCTCGCCCGCATCCTGCGGCGCGAGCTGCCGACGCTCACCGTCGTCGGCGTCGTCGAGGGCGGGCGCGTCGTCGCGTTCGCAGCGGCCGATCTTCGCGCGCATCCGGTTCTGCTCGACTACATCGCAGTGGATGGCGCGGCGCAGGGACGCGGACTCGGCCGCTCGCTGATCGACCACCTCCGCACGATCGTCGGCGGCCGCATGATCGTCGCCGAGACGGACGACGACGCGGTCGGGTTCTACCGGGCGCTCGGCTTCGCCGTCGCACCCACATCAGCGGACCCGCGCTGGCCCGGCCGACCACGCTATCGCTGCACGCTCGACTGACCCCGACAGATGGGCGGGCGTTCCCGCGTCAGGTGGCGAGAAGCCGCTCGACCTCCTCGTCGGTCGTCTGCCGAAAGTCGATGTAGTGCGCTCCCACTGCCCAGAAGTCCCGGGGCTGCAGCACCGCGACCACTTCATCCGCCGCCGTGATGCGGTGCATCGCGTCAGGCGCGGCGACCGGTGCCGCGGCGATCACCCGGACCGCGCCCCTCCCTCGCGCGGCCAGGCACGCCACCTGCATCGTCGCGCCGGTCGCGAGACCATCGTCGACGACGATCGCGGTGCGTCCCGCGAGATCCGAGGATGGACCCCCTCGGCGCAGCCGTTCGACGCGCGCATCGAGGGTGCGCTGCTCCCGCTCCTCGACAGCGGCGACACCATCCGGCGACACACCCGCGCGTGACGTGAGGCTCTCATCGACCAGGCGCGCCCCGCCTTCGCCGATCGCACCCATCGCGACCTCCGGCTCGAACGGCAGCCCGAGCTTGCGCACCACCACCACATCGAGCGGCAGCCCCAACCGCTCCGCAACGACCGCAGCAACCGGCACACCCCCGCGAGGGATCCCGAGCACGACCGCGTCGGCGGAGCCGAACCGCTCCAGCTCGCGCGCCAGCCGCGCCCCCGCCTCGACCCGGTTCGTGAACTGCATGCGCCCTCCGCAGCCAGTGTGCGCGTCTCGATGGCCCACCGCGCCCCGGTTGACGCATGCGGACGCGAGATGCACACTCGCGCCCTCACCGGCGCTCAGGCGCCGTCGCGCTCCGAGATCCGCTCGCGAAGCTCACGCAGGATGACACCCGCGTTCTCGTCGAGCACCGAGATGTGTCCGCCCTCCGGCACGAGCGTGAGCGCCGCGTTCGGCAGCCGCTTCGCGAGCCAGGTCGCCGCCGCGACCGGCACGTTCGTGTCGGCCGTGCCGTGCCAGAGCACCACCGGCACATCGCTCGGCTCCGGCTCGAAGCCCCACGGCGTCGCGACCAGATGCATGTCGTCGCGCACGCCGAGAGTGCTGTGCCGCATCGCATCGGCGATGAACGCGGCGAACGGCGCCGCCGCCTCCGGACGATCGGCGATGGCGCGGTCAGCGGGAGGCATGCCCTTGCCGGATGCGGCGATCATCTTCGCGGGGTTCTTGGTGCCCCAGCGCATGAACTTCAGGATCTGCGCGGTCAGCCCGGGGAAGCGAGCAGCGGCCTGCAGCACGCGCGCGACGTCGGGCGAGCGGCCATCGGCGAGCCCCGGCACCTGGGCGGGGCCCGCACCGGCGACGATCGCCACAGCCGTCAGGCGCTCTTGCAGCCGGTGCAGGCACGCGAGCGTCGCGCCCGCGCCGATCGAATACCCGAACAGGCCGAAGCGCTCCAGGCCCAGGCCATCGGCGAACGCCGCGACGTCATCTGCCCAGCCGAGCATCGTGCGCCCGGGGTGCGGGTCGGAGCCGCCCACACCGGGGCGGTCGATCGCGATCAGCCGCACACCGACAGCGCGTGCATGCGCGTCGAGGTCGAAGAACGCCGTCTCGAGCTTCCCGCTCGGTGCGCCGTGCGCGTGGATCACGGGCACGCCCTCCGGGTCACCGAGGTCGAGGTAGGCGAGCTTCCGGCCGTCGGGAAGAAGCTGAAGGGTCTCGGTGGGCATGGGGTCCTTTCGGGTGAGTCGAGGAAGGTGGGGCGCGGACGCCGCGGCACGGCGAGCGCCAGCGGCGGATGTCAGAGGCGGAGCACCGCGCGAGCGAAGCCCCCGGGCGCCTCGGCGGCGGTATCGAGCACGGAGCCATCGGGCGCATGGATCGCGGATCGCCCCGCCGTGTCGGGGTAGAGCGTCACGGGTCCAGCGGTGCTCGCGATCAGCAGCGGCGCATCGAGGGTGCGGGCC
>JAEYUT010000027.1 GCA_023432305.1 Actinomycetes bacterium | reverse complement strand
CAGCGGGATCGGGTTCACGTGCACCCAGCCGGTGCCGCGCTCGTTGAGCTTCTGCGCGAGCAGGTCGGCGCGCCACGCGTGGTCGTTCATGTCCTTGATGAGCGCGTACTCGATCGACACGCGACGGCCGGTCTTCTCGAAGTAGTGGTAGGCGGCGTCGAGCGCCTCATCCACCTTCCAGCGCGAGTTCACGGGGATCAGCTCGTCACGCAGCACGTCATCGGGGGCGTGCAGCGACAGCGCGAAGGTGAGCGGAAGATCCTCGTCGGCGAGCTTGCGGATCGCGGGGGCCAGACCCACCGACGACACCGTGATGTGGCGGGCCGACATGCCGAGGCCGTTCGGCTGCGGGGCGACCATCGTGCGGATGGCCTTCATCATGCGGTTGTAGTTGGCGAGCGGCTCGCCCATGCCCATGAAGACGATGTTGGTGACGCGCGGGGCGTCGTGGCCGCCGTCGCGGCGGAGGCCGCCCAGCTCGCCGTCGGCGATCGCGCGGTTCGCGGCGACCACCTGAGCGACGATCTCGGCCGCCGACATGTTGCGGGTGAGGCCCGCCTGGCCGGTGGCGCAGAACGGGCAGTTCATGCCGCATCCGGCCTGACTCGACACGCACAGCGTGATGCGGCCCGGGTAGCGCATGAGCACCGACTCGACGAGCGCGCCGTCGAACAGGCGCCACAGGAACTTGATGGTGTCGCCGCCGTCGGTCTTCAGGCGCTTCACCTCGGTGAGCAGCGGCGGGAGCATCGTGGCGACGAGCTCCTCGCGACCGGACGCCGGGAGGTCGGTCATCTGCGCCGGGTCGGTCGTGTAGTGGGTGAAGTAGTGGGTGCTGAGCTGCTTCGCACGGAACGCGGGGAGCCCGAGCTCGACGACCTTTGCGGCGCGCTCCTCGGGGGTGAGGTCGGCGAGGTGGGTGGGGGGCTGTGTGCGCCGAGGCGACGCGAACTGCAGCTTGGGGCGGCCGTCGGCTTCGAGCGCCTGGGTCCAGCCTTCGGTCTTGGGCCTGACCTGCCTGATCTCACTCACTGATCGATTCTCGCAGACGGCGACTGTGAGCATCCCTGACCGCGTGGACGCGTGCGCGGTCAGGCGGCGGATGCGGTGTCGGCGAGCTCGGCGAGGCGGTCGAGGGCTGCGGCCACCTCATCCGGGCGCACCCTCTCGGTCGCGGCGACGCCCACCGGGTTGTCGCCGACGCACACCGAATGCCGCGCGCCGCGGAAGAGCGGCACATCGTTGTGATCGTTTCCGAGCGCGAGATACTCCCCCGGGCTGATCCCGAGCTCGGCGAGAGCGGCCGCCTTGTCGACTCCGGCGGGGGCGATGTCGAGGACGCCCTCGTCGCCGTGCACCGTCACCTTCACGGCGAGCTCGCGCACTGCGGCGAGGACCGACGGGTGCGTCGTGAACAGCACGACCTTCGTGTACACCGGCAGTGCGCTTGCCGCGACCGCGCGCTCCGGCCCGGCCGTGTGCACCTTCGCGATCACGGCGTCCGAGCCGTCGCCCGTGTACGCGAAGTCGCCATCGCCATCGATGTGGGCGCGGAGGCCGTGGGCGGCGATGAGCGTGTCGATCGCGTTGCGCGCGGCATGGTCGAGGTGCCGGATGACGCGCACGTCGCCATCGAGGGCGAAGGCGCCGTTGCCGCCGAGCAGGGCGACGTCGGCGAGTGAGGCGGGCAGCACCGGGCGCAGGTCGCGGGGTGGGCGGGCGGAGGCGATCACGAGCCGGTGGCGCTGGCGGATGCGCTCGAGCGCGGCGACGATCTGGGGGGCGACCGTCTGGCCATCGAAGCAGAGGGTTCCGTCGAAATCGCTCACGATGGTGCCCACTCTTCGAGCGTAGTTCGGGCCGCCGACTATGCGCGCACGACAGCCGGGGTGCGCACCCCGAGGGTGATCGCGCGGATGCCGTAGAAGCCCACGCAGTACGCGAGCTGGATGGCGAGCACGGCTGCGGGTGCGTCCGCGGGGCCGGCGACGGGCGTCTGCGCGGCCCACCACAGCAGCGGCAGGTAGACGACCAGATTGATGACGCCCGCGATCGCGAGGTAGCGTCCGTCGCCCGCGCCGATGAGCACGCCGTCGAGCACGAACACGATCGCCGCGAGCGGCATCGTCGCGGCGATCACCCAGGCGCCGGAGGGAATCGCGGCGAGCACCGCCGCATCCGATGAGAACACCGAGCCGAGCCAGGGCGCCGCGACGCCCAGGACGAGGCCGAGCACGGCCCCGGACGCCACACCCCACACCAGCACACGCGTCACGATCGCGCGCAGCTGGCTGTGGTCGCCCGCCCCGAGGTCGTGCCCGATGAGCGCCTGTGCGGCGATCGCGAACGCATCGAGCGCGAGCGCCAGCAGGAAGGTGATCTGGAACAGCACCTGGGTGGAGGCGAGCGTCACGGTGCCGAGGGAGGTCGCGGTGACGACGGTGGCGACGAGCGCGATGCGCAGGGTGACGGTGCGCAGCAGCATCCATCCGCCGGCGCGGGCGGACGTCGCGACCCCCGGCAGCGCGGGGCCGAGCGGAGCTCCCGCGGTA
>JAEYUT010000348.1 GCA_023432305.1 Actinomycetes bacterium | reverse complement strand
CGAACTTGCCGCCGGCGTGCAGGATCGTGAGCACGACCTCGACCGTCGACTTCTTCTCGACGGGGTGCTCGGCGACCGGGATGCCGCGGCCGTTGTCGACGACGCGCACCGCGCCGTCCGCGAGGATCGTGACGCTGATCGTGTCGCAGTAGCCGGCGAGAGCCTCATCGACCGAGTTGTCGACGATCTCGTAGACGAGGTGGTGGAGACCACGCGGACCGGTCGAGCCGATGTACATTCCCGGCCGCTTGCGAACCGCTTCGAGTCCTTCGAGTACCTGGATGGCTTCGGCGCCGTAGTTGTCGCCGGCGGGACGCGAAGTGGAGGAATTCATAGAGGGGTGGTCTCCTGTGGGTCGTGTGCTCGTCCCCCGAATCGGGGACACGAACACCCCTCGATCCTACCGCAGGGAGGTCTGCGAAACCGGCGAAATCGCCCGTCTGCGGGCCTTTTCTCGCCCAGTAGACCAGATTTGGCTTCTCAGCCGTAAGTATCGCGAGGGCCCCGCCCTGGAATCGCTCGAGGGCCCCGTTTCCACGAGGGGGTGTCCGGCCCGATGAACCGGACCGACTCGATCCCGGCTCCCGGATGCTGTTCGGCGATCGCCGCGAGCACCATGCTGCGCATCGACCGAAGCTGCTGCGCCCACGCCGTCGAATCGCACTTCACCGTGAGCAGGCCATCCTCCACCGACACCGGATCCGCGTGCGCGGCGACCTCGTCTCCGACGAGACGCGGCCATGCGACGAGCAGCTCGGATTTCGCCAGCGGCGACGACCAGCCCATCGTCTGGGTCAGGCGGTCCAGCACATCGTCGATGCCCTTCGGGTCCCGGCCCACCCCATACGGCACGGTCGTCTCGTCACGGGCGGCAGTCTGTCGACGCCGGGCATCCCGCGACAGAGCCATCGGCTGCCCGAACACCGCCCGGATGCGGCGATAAACCGCGATGTGCTCCGGCTCCTGCCGTTCGATCACGCCTCCTCCTCGACGATCCGCCCCGCCTGGATGCGCACCCGATGCGCCGCAAGCGGCTCGGGAACATCCTCCTCCACCGCCGCCGTGATGAGCACCTGCTCGTAGTCGTGCACCGCCTCCGCCAGTCGGATGCGTCGCGTCGCGTCGAGCTCGGCGAACACGTCATCGAGGATCAGCACCGGGTCTCCGGCCGGCGACTCCGCACGCAGCAGCGCCGCCGAGGCGAGTCGCAGCGCGAGCGCGAACGACCACGACTCGCCGTGGCTCGCATATCCGCGAGCCGGCAGACCGTTCAGCCGCAGCAGCAGATCATCGCGATGCGGACCCGCGAGCGTGAGCCCTCGCTCCAGTTCCGCTCGGCGATTGCGGGCGAGGGAAGCGGTGAACGCGGCGGTCGCCTCCGCAGCATCGATCTCGGATCGCACGGTCGCGTCGTCCACATCGGTCTCGTCATCCGGGCGTGCACCGAGGATCGACAGCTCGCTTGCGAGCTCGGCGGCATGCGCGTCGCCGGCGATCGTCGCATACGCCTCGGCGACGAAGGGCCGAAGAGCCGAGACGAGCGCCCCGCGCGCTTCGATGATCTCGGAACCCAGATCGACGAGTCGCTCGTCCCACACATCCAAGGTCGACAGCTGCGACGCCGACACGCGCGCCGCACGAGCCGACTTGAGCAGGGTGTTGCGCTGTCTGAGCACCCGGTCGTAGTCGCCCAGCACTCCCGCCATCCTCGGCGTCAGCTGCACGAGCAGCTGATCAAGGAACCGTCGCCGACCCGAGGGCTCACCGCGCACGATCGCGAGATCCTCTGGTGCGAACAGCACCACATGGACGTTCCGGGGGAGATCCCGCGGTTTCGACGGGGCGCGATTGACCTGCGCCTTGTTGGCACCCTGCTTGTTGATCTGCAGTTCCACGAGCACCTGGCGACCTGCGTGCTCGAGACGTGCGCGCACGATCGCCGCATCGCGACCAGTGCGGATGAGGGCCTGATCCGACGACACCCGGTGCGAGCCGAGAGTGGCCAGGTAGTTGATCGACTCGACGAGGTTGGTCTTGCCCTGACCGTTGCGTCCGACGATCAGATTCGGCCCCGGATGCAACGCGAGAGTGGCCGATTCGTAGTTGCGGAAATCGGCGAGTTCAAGATGTGCGACGTACACGGTGTCGTCAGGAGGAGCGGACTGCGTGCCCGCCGAACTGCTTGCGGAGAGCGGCGACCGCCTTCATCGACGGGGAGTCATCCTGGCGGGAGACGAAGCGAGCGAAGATCGCCGCAGAGATGGTCGGAACAGGCACGGCATTGTTGAGCGCCTCCTCGACGGTCCAGCGACCCTCACCCGAATCCTCGACATAGCCTTCGATGTCAGCGAACTCCGGATCCTCCTTGAGCGCCTTGACGAGAAGCTCGAGCAGCCAGCTGCGCACCACGGTGCCGCGCTGCCACGCCTGAAACACACCCGGAACATCGTGGATGAGGCCGCTCTTCGCCTCGAGCAGCTCATATCCCTCGGCCCACGCCTGCATGAGCGCGTACTCGATGCCGTTGTGCACCATCTTCGCGTAGTGACCGGCGCCGATTCCGCCGGCGTGCACGAATCCCTCTTCCCGCGGACCGGCCGGGCGCAGCGCATCGAAGATCGGCATGGCACGCTCGATGTCGGCCACGTCTCCGCCGGCCATCAGCCCGTAGCCGTTCTCGGCACCCCAGATTCCACCGGAGACACCGCAGTCGACGTAGCTGATGCCGCTCTCGGCAAGGAGCGCTGCGTGCTTCGCATCCTCGGTGAACTTGGAGTTGCCCCCCTCGATCACGAGGTCGCCCGGAGCCAGCACAGCGGCCAGCTCGGTGATCACTGCTGTGGTGATCGCACCTGACGGAACCATCACCCACACGATTCGGCGGCCAGGCACCGCCGCCGCAAGACCGGCGAGATCGGGCACATCCGAGACGTCGGGATTCGGATCGTAGCCCGTGACCTCAATGCCAGCGGCGCGAAGACGGATGCGCATGTTGCCGCCCATGCGGCCGAGGCCGACGAGTCCGATGTGCACGCTCATCCTCCGATCCGCGCGAAGCGCGTCGCGAAAATTTCTCAGCGGAGCAGCAGGTTGGGCTGCAGCAGGTACTTGTAGTTGTCCGATCCCGGCTGGTCGCGCGACGACTGGCTCGTGATGAGAACAGGACCGGGCTTGTTCGGGTTCTCGGTCTTGGTGAACGAGATGCGCACGAACTCCGAATGCACCGCTCCCAGCCCATCGAGCAGGAACGAGGGCTTGAGCGACACCACGGTGTCCTCGCCGACGAGGTGCGCGTCGATCGTCTCGGATGCCTGCGCCTGCTCGGAGCCTGCAGCCTCGAGGGTGAGCCCGTCGATCGAGAAGCTGAAACGCAGAGCTGCCTCCCGCTCGAGCACGAGCGACACACGGCGCGTCGCCTCGATGAGCTCGGCGGTGTTGAGCACGGCGTAGTTCTCGACCGTCTCGGGGAAGAGGCGCTTGACCGGCGGGAAGTTCCCCTTGATGAGCAGCGACGTGACGGTCTTCTTGTCGGCCTTGAACGCGATGAGCTCGCGATCATCGTCAGACACGATCGCGACGCCGATCGTGCCGGAGTGCGCGAACGTCTTGCCGATCTCGGAGAGCGTGCGAGCCGGAACCAGCGCGGTGGCGCCGGCAGCCGAGTTCGAGCCGGAGTCCCAGTCGATCTCGCGCACGGCGACACGGTAGCGGTCGGTGGCGACGAGCGAGAGGCTGTTGTCGCCGACCTCGAGCTGCACGCCGGTGATCACCGGGGTCACATCGTCGCGCGATGCGGCGACCGCGACCTGCGAGACCGCGGCGGCGAACTCCTCGGCGGGAAGCACACCGGTCTGCTCGTCCACGTGGGGGAGCGTCGGGTACTCCTCGACGGGCATGCTGAGCAGGGTGAAGCGGGCAGAACCGCAGCTGACCAGGATCTTTCCGTCGACGGTCTCGAAGACGACGGGCGCGTTCGGCAGGCGGCTCGCGATATCGGCGAGAAGTCGCCCGGAGACGAGCGCAGTGCCCGGGGTGTCGACCTCTGCAGCGATCTCGGTGCGGCTCGACACCTCGTAGTCGAACGACGACAGCGTGAGAGCGCCATCGGTCGCGTCGAGCAGGACGCCGCTGAGGATCGGCTGCGTCGTGCGCTGGGGCAGAAGCTTGACTGCGAACGACACCGCCTCGCTGAAGACGTCGCGATTCACCTGGAACTTCACGCGTCACTCCTGTCTGGGTCTCGAGAGGGTTCGCACGGGTTTCGTGTCCAACGATCTTGGCACGGACTGGGGCGGTCTCGGTTATCGGGCGGCGAAGTGATGAAAGAGATCTGTAATTGCATTAACGCCTGTGGAGACTGTGGACAACTCTCGCGGAGCCCGCTGGCAGCGGGGAACTACACGTGTGCAAGTTGTGAGCGAGCTGCGGAATCCGAATGACAGGAATCCGCGAACGCGAATTCCATGTCATTCGTTTTCCACATCCGCGCTCGGCGCGTTCCACAGCGGCGAGGCGAGCTGTCCCGACCTTATCCACAAGTCATCCACAGTGTGGGGAGTGGCCGGTTCGTGCCCAGCCGGCTCTCAGGGTCGGTAGCGCTGGTCCTGCTTGATGCGCGACGTCAGCTCAGTCACCTGGTTGTAGATCGAACGGCGCTCCTTCATGAGCTCCGAGATCTTCTTGTTCGCGTACATGACCGTGGTGTGGTCGCGGTTGCCGAACAGCTGCCCGATCTTCGGCAGCGACAGGCTCGTGAGTTCGCGGCACAGGTACATTGCGATCTGACGCGCCGTCGCGACCGCCTGCGACCGCGACGACCCGTAGAGGTCGTCGACGGTGAGCTTGAAGTAGTCCGCCGTGTGATTGATGATGTCGACCGGCGAGATGACGTTGTCCTCGTCGAGGGTGATCAGATCCTTCAGCACCGTCTGCACGAGCTGCAGGTCGACGGGGGTCTTGTTGAGGTTGGCGAAGGCGGTCACCCGGATGAGGGTTCCCTCGAGTTCGCGGATGTTGCTCGAGACCTTCGTGGCCATGAACTCCAGGATGTCCTCCGGCACCTGAAGTCGTTCCGACTGCGCCTTCTTGCGGAGGATCGCGATGCGGGTCTCGAGGTCGGGTGCCTGCACATCGGTGATGAGACCCCACTCGAAGCGAGATCGCATGCGGTCCTCGAAGCCCGTGAGGTGCTTCGGCGCGACATCGCTCGTGATGACGACCTGCTTGTTGTGGTCGTGCAGCGTGTTGAAGGTGTGGAAGAACGCCTCCTGGGTGGAGTCCTTCCCCTGGAGGAACTGGATGTCGTCGATCATCAGGATGTCGATCTCGCGGTACCGCGACTGGAAGACCGACGCCCGGTTGTTGGC
>JAEYUT010000243.1 GCA_023432305.1 Actinomycetes bacterium | reverse complement strand
ATCGCCCCCGCGGTTGCGCAGACCGCGGTGCGTCTCACGCTTCCGCGAGGACTCACCGTCGAGGCGGCCCGTGCTGTCGCGCGCGAGGTGACGGAGGCCGTCGCCCGCGTTCTGCGTCTGGCGTGACGCGTCCGGTGCGAAGCCCTATGCGGTCCCTCGTTCCAAGCCCCAATCGTCCCCCGAGAACCGCTCGATTCTCGCGAGAACCGCGGCGATGCTCGGAACCCGCCGGGCCCCGAGCTGCGCGACCACCTGGATCGACCGATCACTTGAGGGTGCGGTCGCGCGCACCACAGCGCCAGGCGGCGGCGGCGCTGTGGCCAGGGCGAGCTGAGGAAGAAGCGCGACCCCCAGAGCTGCGGCCACGAGGGTCAGCACCGCGAGCGCGTTGTCAGTCTCGAGCTCGATCTGCGGGTCGACCCCCACCGCCTCGCAGGCGGCGAGCAGGTGCCCGCGACAGAGCGGACACCCGGCGATCCAGCGCTCCGTTCCGAGCCTCGCGAGCTCGACTGGCGCTCCGTCGGCGGCGAGCGGGTGGTGTTCGGGGAGCGCGATCACCACGGGCTCGGTGAAGAGCGGGATCGTCTCGAGGGGGCCTTCGGACTCGCGGTGCGGGTCGGCGCGGTCACCCGGGTAGGCGAACGTGATCGCGAGGTCCACGCTCGCGTCGCGCAGCATCGCGAGGGCTTCGGGAGGCTCGGCCTCGATGTAGGTGACCGTGAGACCTGGGAGCTCATCATGGAGGTCGCGGAGCAGTCGCGGGATGATCGTCGATGAGGCTGTGGGGAATGCGGCGATGCGGACGGTGCCGGTGCGCAGGCCCACGAGGTCGGAGAGCTCGCCGCGGGCCGCGTCGAGTGCGCGCGTGATCGCGACGGCGTGGCGTGCGAGCACGATGCCGGACTCCGTCAGCCGCACACCGCGTCCGGCGCGCATCACGAGAGGTGCGCCCAGTCGCTGCTCGGCGCGACGCAGATGCTGGCTGACGGCGGGCTGGCTGTAGCCGAGCGCTCGCGCCGCACCGGAGATGCTGCCGTGCTCGGCGATCGCGCGTACGATGCGCACCGACTGCAGGTCGAGATCCATTGCATAACACTACGGAATGGGTTGCATTCCTCATATGCCCTTGTGGGATGGATCGATGCGGTCGACTCTGGACGCATGACCACCGCGCTCATCCCCTCGGCGGCGCTCGCCGCCGCGATCTCCGAGTTCGGCGAACCGCGCGGCTACGTCGCGGCCGCCTCGATCGGGATCCCGCCGCGTCGCACTGTCGACGCGCTCCGGGCCGACCTCGACGCCTGGGCGCGCGCCGACCGCGACCCTCAGGGCTATGACGCGATCGCCGATGCGACGCGCGCGGCCTACGCACGTCTCGTGGGCGTGCCCGCGTCGCGTGTCGCCGCGGGCTCGCAGACCTCGGTGCAGGCCTCCCTCGTGGCGGCGTCCGTCCCGGATGGGGCGGAGGTGCTCACGGTCGCCCGCGACTTCTCCTCGATCATCGCGCCGTTCCAGGAGCGCGGAGGCATCCGCGTGCGCAGCGTCGCTCTCGCGGAGCTCGCCGAATCCATCACCGACGAGACCTGGATGGTCGTGTTCTCCCTCGTGCAGTCCGCGACGGGTGTCGTGGCCGACGTCGATGCGATTCGCGAAGCTGCCGCCGAACACGGCGCCTACACGTTCTGCGACATCACACAGGCCGCGGGCGTGCACCCCGTGGACGCTTCGCTCTTCGACCTCACGGTGTGCCACACCTACAAATGGCTGTGCTCGCCCCGCGGCGTGTGCTTCCTCACGCTCACCGAGGAGCTGCAGGACATCGTCCGCCCTGTGCAGGCCGGCTGGTACGCGGGGGAGCAGGTGTGGCAGAGCTGCTATGGGCCCGACATCACGCTCGCCGCAGACGCGCGCCGGTTCGACGTCTCGCCCGCCTGGCAGGCGTGGGTGGGCGCCGAGCAGTCGATCGGGATGTTCGCCGACCTCGACATCCGAGAGGTGTGGGAGCATGCCGCAGGCCTCGGCGAGCTGCTGTGCCACGAGCTCGAGCTGCCCGTGCAGCGGCAGGCGATCGTCTCCTGGCCCGACCCCGACGGCACCCAGCTCGCCACCATGATCGACGCCGGCATCCGCATCTCCGGTCGAGCCGGTCGCGCCCGCGCCTCCTTCCACCTGTGGAACACCGAGGAGGACGTCGCCGCGATCGTGCGCGCTGTCCGGGCCTGAACAGGCCGCGCCGCCGGCGCCTCCTGCGCTGGCCTGCACCTTCCGGTCGATAGGCTGGGGTATTCACACCCCTCAGACCGCGCAAGCCAGCGCGGCCCGACCAGCTTGGAGTCACCCGTGGCATCGTCCAACCCGCTCGACCAGGTCATCTCGCTCGCGAAGCGTCGCGGTTTCGTGTACCAGGCGGGTGAGATCTACGGCGGATCGCGATCCGCATGGGACTACGGGCCCCTCGGCACCGCGCTCAAGGAGAACATCAAGCGCGAGTGGTGGAAGTTCATGGTGCAGCGCCGTGACGACATCGTCGGCATCGACTCCTCCGTGATCCTCCCGCGCCAGGTCTGGGAGGCGTCGGGCCACGTCGAGGTCTTCTCCGACCCGCTCGTCGAGTGCACCAACTGCCACAAGCGCTACCGCGAAGACCACCTCATCGAGTCCTTCGAGGAGAAGAAGGGGCGCGCCCCCGAGGGCGGGCTCGCCGAGATCGTCTGCGAGAACTGCGGCACGCGCGGCCAGTGGACGGAGCCCCGCGCGTTCTCGGGTCTTCTGAAGACGTTCCTCGGCCCGGTCGACGACGAAGAGGGCATGCACTACCTGCGCCCCGAGACGGCGCAGGGCATCTTCGTCAACTTCGCGAACGTGCTCTCGAGCTCGCGCATGAAGCCTCCGTTCGGCATCGCCCAGATCGGCAAGAGCTTCCGCAACGAGATCACGCCCGGCAACTTCATCTTCCGCACGCGCGAGTTCGAGCAGATGGAGATGGAGTTCTTCGTCAAGCCCGGCACCGACGAAGAGTGGCACCAGTACTGGATCGACGCGTCGCACGACTGGTACACGGGCCTCGGGATCAAGCCCGAGAACCTGCGCCTCTACGAGCACCCGCAGGAGAAGCTCAGCCACTACTCGAAGCGCACCGTCGACGTGGAGTACCGCTTCAACTTCGCCTCGGGCGAGTGGGGCGAGCTCATGGGCATCGCGAACCGCACCGACTTCGACCTCAAGACCCACTCCGAGAAGTCGGGCAAGGATCTGTCGTACTTCGACCAGACCACGAACGAGCGCTGGATCCCGTACGTGATCGAGCCCGCATTCGGTCTCACGCGCGCGCTCATGGCGTTCCTCATTGACGCCTACAGCGAAGACGAGGCGCCGAACGCGAAGGGCGGCACCGATGTGCGGACGGTGCTGCGCCTCGACCGTCGCCTCGCGCCCGTGAAGGCCGCCGTGCTTCCGCTTTCGCGCAACGAGCAGCTCTCGCCTGTCGCGCGCGAGCTCGCCGCGGATCTGCGCGAAGACTGGGCGATCGAATTCGACGATGCGGGTGCGATCGGACGCCGCTACCGCCGCCAGGACGAGATCGGCACGCCGTTCGCGGTCACGGTCGACTTCGACACCCTCGAGGACAAGGCCGTCACCGTGCGCGAGCGCGACACGATGTCGCAGGAGCGCGTCTCGCTCGACCGCCTGCACGGCTACCTCGCGGAGCGCCTGCGCGGCGCCTGACGCCATCCGAGCCCGCCTCCGCCGTTCGACGGAGGCGGGCTCGCGGCGCTCCTGATTGACTGGAGAGATGACAGACTCGGTCCCCCCGCCTGCTGATCGCGGCGCGTCCGCGCCCCCTCCGTTCGCGCCTGTCGAGCCCACCGGGGCGCAGCCGATCGCGGGGCCTCCGCAGCCATACGGTGCGGGTGCACCGGTCTGGCCGCAGCCGTACGGTCAGGGTGCACCGGCCGGGCCGGTCATGGCCCCCGGAAGCTGGATGCAGCTGCCGCCTCCGCCACCCCCTGTGGAGTCGCCGACGGCGTACCACCGCCTGTATCGCACGAATCCGCGCTACCGCTGGTGGCGCCCTCTCGTCGCGGTGCTGCTGTTCGGGGTGTTCGCTCTCACCGCGCTTCTGGCGCTCAACCTCCTCTGGTTCGCGGTCGCATTCGCCCTCGGCCAGGTCACCTTCGATGACCTCGCACGCCCCGATTTCGGCGACTGGCTCGTCGCGCTGCTGAGCGACATCACCAATCCGCTGAGCCTCGTGATGCTCCTCGGTTCGCTCGCGGTGCTGCTGCCGCTCGTCCCGCTGGCTCTGCTGTGCGCCGGGATCCGGCCGGTGGGGGTCACAAGCTCGGTCGCATTCCGTCTGCGCTGGCGGTGGATGCTGTGGTGCGCCGTTCCCGCGCTCGTCGTGACGGCCGTGTCGATCGCCCTCCCGTGGATCATGGCGCCGCTCGCCGGCGAGACGATCACGCCGGTCGAGGTCGACCCTGCGCGCTTCGCGCTGCTCGCGGTCATCATCGTGCTGCTCGTGCCGCTGCAGGCCACGGCGGAGGAGTACGTCTTCCGCGGACTGCTTCTGCAGGTGATCGGGGCGTGGGTGAAGGCCTGGCCGCTCGCGGTCGTGATCGCGACGATCCTGTTCACGATCGGGCACACCCAGTACGAGATCTGGGGGATGCTGAGCGTCGCCGTCATGGGGCTCGGATTCGCCATCGTCACCCTGCGCACCGGCGGCCTCGAAGCGGCGATCGCCCTGCACGTCATCAACAACGTGGCCGCGTTCCTCGTGCTCACGAGCGGCATCCAGGGCACCACGCAGATGGGCTCCGAGGGCAGCGGGCCGCTGGCGCCGCTCACGCAGCTCGTGCTGACCGTCGCCTACGTGCTGTGGGTGGACCGGATGGCGAGCCGCCAGGGCATCGCGCGTCGTCGCGACCTGGAGGCCCCGTCCGCACGCTGACGACGGGAGTGCTGTCGCTTGCCGGACAGATGTCCGGCAGGTTTCGGGGCGCATGTCGATGTGAACAGCGCGTGACGATCCGCTGTGACGGGTTCGGAAGCCGTTGACCTGGTCCGGTGCGGGTGGGAGTGTCCCTCTATCAGCCGATGACGTTCTCACCTCCGAACCCCGAGATCCGGGGGATGGAGACAGCTCGCCAGCGGTCGACGAAGACCCCTCCTCGGACCCGTGCGCACTGCGCGGCCGCGCTGTCGGCGGATGCAGACCGACGCCCCTTCCCCCCGAGGAGTTCCGATGCTCCGTTCCGCTGTTTCCGCTCCCACTGCCTGGACCGACGAGATCCAGTTCAGCTGGTCGTATCTCGGTGACCTGATCACCTCGCTCGCGCCGTACTTCCCGCTCGCGATCGCGGGCACGATCGTGTGGGCGCTGTGGCTGTACCGCGTGATCCTCTCCGCGCGGACGAAGCCCATCGTCACCGATTTCCGCACGACCACATCCGTCATCGTGCCGTCGTTCCACGAAGATCCGGACATTCTGATGCGGTGCCTGGAGACGTGGCGCGAACAGAAGCCCACCGAGATCATCATCGTGCTCGACGTCGCCGACCTCGACGCCTACGACCGGATCGTCGCGCTCGGGGACGACCGCATCCGGCCGATCCTCTTCCACCACGCCGGCAAGCGGTCGGCGCTCGGGGCCGGAATCAGGCTCGCAACGAGCGAGATCCTCGTGCTCACCGACTCGGACACCTCGTGGACTCCAGGACTGCTGGAGAACGTGCAGATGCCGTTCGCGGACCCTCGCGTGGGCGGAGTGAGCACGCAGCAGAACGTGTATCAGCGGCACTCGAGCCTCTGGCGCATGGTGGCCGACTGGCTCGTCGACCTGCGCTACTACAACTACGTTCCGGCCATGGGCAGCAAAGGCGCCGTCGCGTGCATCTCCGGACGCACCGCCGTCTACCGGCGCGATGCCGTGCTGCCGGTGCTGGACAACCTCGAGAACGAGTTCTTCCTCGGGCGCCGCTGCATCTCCGGCGACGACGGGCGGCTCACGTGGCTCGTGCTCGCGTCTGGGTACCGCACGGTGCACCAGCGCTCCGCTCGGGCCCTGTCGATGTTCCCCTCGAGCTTCCGGGCCTTCGTGAAGCAGCGTGTGCGCTGGAGCCGGAACTCGTATCGGACGTACCTCACGGCGATCGCGAAGGGCTGGCTCTGGAGGGTGCCGTTCGTGACCAAGATCACGGTTCTGCAGATCCTCCTCACCCCCGTCACGATGGGACTCACGGTCGGCTACATCATCTTCAGCAGGCTGGAGCTCAGCACCATCGGCATCTGGGCCGTCGTGGCATGGCTGCTCATCGGGCGCGGGATCCGCGGCATCTCGCACCTTCGACGGCACCCTCTGGACATCCTCATCCTCCCCGTCGTCACGCTCACGGTCATCGTCATCGCGCTCCCTCTCAAGATGTATGCGTTCATCACGATGAACAAGCAGGGATGGCTCACCCGTCACGCGGATCGCGTCGGCGGCGACGGGCAGACCGCCCGCACGCTGGTGGCCGAGGTGGTGGCGTGATGTCCCGCCGATCGATGCTTCTGCGCGCGGCTCTCGTCATCGGTGTCGCGTCGGCGATGCTGGCGCCGCAGACTGCGCAGGCCGCCGAACCTGACGGGAACGAGGTCGTCGTGGGCCAGCCCTATCCCGGTGACCCCGCTCTCGAATCGCTGCTCGTCGCAGCCGAGGATCGCCGACTCATCGACGTCCGATCGATCTCGAATGCGGCGGGATGGACGAACGCGAACCAGGGACGCCCGTACCGGCTGGTGACGGGCAACACCTACACCCTCGTGCTCGTCCGGCGCGACGCGCCGTACACACTCGATGATCTGCTCCAGTACGCACCCAGCACATTCGTGCGCCAGCCGGATGGCTCGTATCTGCTGAGCGAGAACATCGTGGTCGAGCAGGGCGCCACCCTGAAGCTGTCCTCGCAGGAGGGCCTCGTGCTGCGGCTCGCGAGTTCGCCGTCCGCGTTCGTGTCGATCGTCACGATCGGAGGCGGGCTCGAGATCGCGGGGACCGCCGAGCGGCCGGTCGAGATCTCCGGATGGGACCCGGGCGCGAACGCACCCGATGCGGAGACCTCCGACGGGCGGGCATATCTGAGGGTGACAGGCGGCCATGCGACCCTCGCGCACGCGCGCTTCCATGACCTGGGATTCTGGTCCGGCGCGACGGGTGGCGTCGCCCTGACCGGTACGGCTCCGCCGGAGACCTTCACCGGAGACGGCGAAGAGAAGGCCGTGGCCGATCCGGGCGCGCCGTCCGTGTACGGCGAGGAGCTGCTTCCCGTGGGCGGGGCCGAGTCCCTCAACCTCGCGCCCAACCTCGGCGCCTACAGCTTCGTCTCCGCCGACATCGACGATGTCGAGAGCCGAGCGAACGCGTTCGGGCTGTTCGTCACGAGTGCGGCAGGTGTCGACATCCGCGACTCCACCTTCGCCGACAACCTCGTGGACGGCCTCGTGCTGCACCGCGGAGTGACCGACACCGTGGTGCACAACAGCACCGCCTCCGGCAACGGGGTGGACGGTCTGCGTCTCGCGCGCGCCACCACCGGAGTCATCGTCGATCGACTCTCCGCAGAGGCGAATGGGCGCAATGGCGTCACCCTCGAAGGAGGACCGCTTGCGGGCGGCCCCAGTGCCACCGGCGCACCGACCGGCAGCTACGGCAACAACGCCGTGAACGACTCCCTCGTCCGCGGCAACGGCCGCTACGGGATCGAGGCGGTGGGGGGCCGACAGCTCGTTCTCGACGGCAACACCGTCGACGGTCACGCGATGGGCATCGTCGTCGCGGATGACGTCGACGGCGTCACCATCACGGACAACATCGTGGAGAACTCGACCGAGCAGGGCATCGCGCTCCGCGACGGCGTGCGCGATGCCCTCGTGCAGGGCAACTCCGTCGCCGGTGGCGAGATCGGCATCTACCTGCGCGATGCCACCGGCACCATCGACCGCAACACGGTGACCGACGTCAGCAACCACGGGGTGACGATCATCCGGGATCTCGCTGCTGTCACAGTCAGCAACAACACGGTCGCCGGGCGCGGCTCGAGTGCGATCGACGCCGCACGGTCCGAGTCCGACGCCGTCATCCGAGGCAACGACATCACGTCATGGCAGAGCACCAAGCCGCTCGATGTGATCCTGCGCGGAATCTTCCAGCCGCTCACGATCGTGTGGATCGCTCTCGGACTCATCGTGCTGGTCACGGCCGTCACGGGACTGCGCCGTCGGCACCCGCGGTCGGGTCCGACCCACCCGTACAGCTCGCATATGCCGCTGTCGTCGCTCACCGCCGGCATCGCCGATCCGCGGGATTACGGGCGTGAGCCGGTTCGCCCCCCGGAGCGGTCAGCCGCATCGGCGACGGCGCAGGTCGCTCAGACCGTCGATCCGGTGTCGACGATCGAGCAGACGTCGACTGCGGGATCGGAGCGTGCAGCATGATCGCTGCGCTCCTCGCCCGCCCCTGGCTTCTTGCGACGCTCGCCTTCGTCGCGGGGGGTGTCGTGGTCGCGCTCATCTGGACCGTCACGGTGCTCCTCGGGGCCCCCGCGACTCCCGAGGCCGCTCCCACAAGCACACCAGGACGCACCGAGACGCCGAGCCCGACGGAAACCGAGAAGTCGGACGTCCCGGAGTCGGCAGTCGACATCGAGGGCTGTCCGGATGCCACTCGGACGGTCGCTGACGCCGAGGAGCTCTCGTCGGCGCTCGCCGAGGCAGGGCCAGGGGATGTCATCGTGATGCAGCCGGGACGGTACGAAGGCGAGTTCGTCGCCTCGACCTCCGGCACCGCTGCGGAGCTCATCACCCTGTGCGGCCCTCAGGACGCTGTGCTCGACGGCGGGGGCGTGAAGGGCGGGTACGTGTTCCACCTGGACGGCGCGCAGTACTGGCACCTCCTGGGCTTCACCGTGACGAACGGCCAGAAGGGCGTCATGGCTGATGGCACTGTCGGATCCAC
>JAEYUT010000195.1 GCA_023432305.1 Actinomycetes bacterium | reverse complement strand
GGTCGAGGCGGATGCGGTGCTGGGCCCTGAGCGCGTGCGCTCGGGCGATGTCGTCATCGCGATCGAGTCGTCGGGCCTGCACAGCAACGGCTTCTCGCTGGTGCGCCACATTCTGAACGGGCGGGGGCTCGCCTACACCGATCACGCGGATGAGCTCGGCGGCGTCGTGGGCGAGGTTCTGCTCGAGCCGACGCGTCTCTACACCTCGCCGCTGCTGCGGGTCATCGCCGAGGTGCCGGGTGCGATCCACGCTCTTAGTCACGTCACGGGCGGCGGCATCGCCGCCAACCTCGCTCGCGTTCTGCCGAAGGGCGCGTGGGTGGAGCTCGACCGCTCGACGTGGAGCCCGCAGCCGGTGTTCCGCACGCTCGCCGAATGGGGCGGGCTCACGCTCGGCGACACCGAGTCCACCTGGAATCTGGGCGTCGGGTTCTTCGCCGTCGTGGAGGCCTCCGCCGCGGATGCCGTGGTGCGCGCGCTCATCGCGGCTGGGCTGCCGTCGTGGGTGGCGGGCACCGTGTCGATGGATGCGCGCGACCTCACCGGCTTCGAGCAGGGTGCGAAGGGCGTCGACGGCGGAGCCGTGCGCCTCGTCAGCTCCTACGCCGGCTGAGAGCCGGTCCGGACCGGGTTCCGCTGGGCCGGGTTCCGCCGCGCCCGCAGGTGGCCGCACATGCGAAGAGACCGCCCGAAGGCGGTCTCTCAGCGAAGGATGATGCTCGGCCGTTGCCGATCACCGCGCGAACGCGGCGCGCGACTCAGCGCTCGTCATCCTGATCGTCGTCGTGGTCGTCCGCGTCGTAGTCCGCGTAGTCCGCCCACTTGTCCTCGAGGTCGACACTGGAGCCGCTGGAGAGCTCGCGCTCGAGAGCGGAGTAGTTCGTGTCCGGGCTGAAGTACTTCAGCTCACGGGCGACCTTGGTGTGCTTTGCCTTCTGACGGCCGCGCCCCATGCGTGACCCCCTCATGGTTCAGGATTGCGAATAGTGACGGTGAAATCTAACTTTCAGCCTACCACGGAGCCTGTTGGAACCCCCTCCGGGTATGGGCGATGAGGAGGGAGCATTCAGCTGTCGTCAGCGCGCCGCTCGGCCCGACGCGCACGGTGCTCGGCCACCTTGACGGCGGCGGAGCGCGCCACCCGGACGGCGCGCGCATTGACCTTTCGGGCGGTCTCGAATTCGGTGCCGAGCATCGAGAGTCCGCCGAGCGCGATGAGGGTCCCCGGCCCCGGCAGAGGCATGAGGACGATGCCGAGCGCGACGGTCGTGCCGCCCGTCACGCCCACGGCGGCGCGGTACATCCGGTCCGCGCGCGGGCTCTTCCGAATGAGCCGGCGCGCTGCGGAGGCGCCGCGGCGACCGGAGGCGAGCGCGCCTCCCAGCATCCGTCCCGCTGTTGCGGCGGAAGGACGCGAGGCCTCGGTGCGGGTGTTGTCGGCGGCGGGCTCGGTCATGCGCACACGATAGGGGCCGGGTCTGAAGATCTTCTCAGTCTCGGTCGCCTGCGCCCGGTAACGTGGAGCGCGTGACCGCCCGGCCCACCGATACCTCTGTCGTCGTGATCGGCGCGGGTCAGGCAGGGCTCTCCGTCGCGTACTACTTGCGCAAGCTCGGCCTCGAACCCGGCAACGACTTCGTCGTGCTCGATCGCGGTCCCGGCGCGGGCGGTGCCTGGCAGCACCGCTGGGAGGCGATGCGCCTCGGGCACGCGCACCGCGTGAACGACCTGCCCGGTATGGATGAGCTCGGCCTGAGCTTCGACTCTGCTGATCGCAACGTTCCCGCTCGCGACATCGTCGCCGAGTACTACCAGCGGTACGAGCAGCATTTCGACTTCAAGATCGTGCGGCCCGCCGACGTCACCCGAGTTCGGGCGACGATCGATGGCTTCGAGGTCACCTTCGACGATCAGCTCGGGGATCAGACCTTCTCGACCCAGCTCGTCGTGAACGCCACGGGAACCTGGGGTGCGCCGTTCGTGCCCTGGTATCCGGGGCGTGACGACTTCGCGGGGCGCCAGATCCACACCGTCGACTACCGCGATGCGGAGGATTTCCGCGGTCAGGATGTCGTGGTCGTGGGGGGAGGCACGAGCGCAATCGGGTTCCTCATGGAGCTCGAGGGCGTGGCCGAGTCGACGACGTGGGTCACGCGTCGGCCGATCGAGTTCCTCGAGGAGCAGGAGCTCAACATCGAGGCCGGAGCGCGCGCGGTGGCCCTGCAGGATGCCGCCGCCCGTGAGGGCCGTGCGCTGCCGAGCATCGTCTCGACGACGGGCGTGCCGCGCACGCGCCGCATCCAGTCGGCGGTCGAGCGCGGAGTGCTGCAGGCTCGCCCGATGTTCGCGCGGATCGAACCCGATGGCGTGCGCTGGGCGGATGGCAGCTTCCAGCACGCGGATGCGATCATCTGGGCCACGGGGTTCCGCCCGGAGCTGCGCCATCTCGCGCCCCTGAAGCTGCGCGAGCAGCAGGGTGGCGTGACGGTCGCCAATGGGGCGGCGTACCGCAGCGCGGGCATCTTCTTCGCGGGCTATGGCCCCACGGCGTCGACGATCGGCGCGAATCGCGCGGGCCGCACGGTCGCTCGTCAGGTCGTCTCGTACCTCAGCTCGCTCGGCTACTGATCGATGCCGACTGCGTCGAGCACGACGATCGCGGCCGCCGCCGACCAGGCCTGGGGGCGACAGGACGCCGGATACGGCAGCGGACGCGGGACGTCTGCGGCCGCATCGCCGCTGTACAGCTCCGGCATCCGGAAGTCGAAAGCCGCAGCTGCGTCCAGAAGCTCCTCGGAGAGCAGCCGAGCTTGCTCGGCGAACCCTGCGACGCGGAGCCCGCGGATCGAGATCGCGGTGTCATGCGCCCAGACCGAGCCCCCGTGGTACGACAGCGGCCAATAGCCTCTCGCGTCGGTCGAGAGCGTGCGCACGCCGTACCCGGAGTCGAGCTGCGGCGACATCAGTCGCGACGCGACCAGCCTCGACTCCTCGGCATCGAGCAGACCCGTGCCGAGCAGGTGCCCGATGTTGCTTGTGAGGGTGTCGACGGGGCGCTTGTGCGCATCGAGCGCGATCGCCGGATAGCGGGCGTGCCCATCCGAGACCCAGAACGCGTCGCGGAACCGCTCCGCGAGCCGCCTCGCCCAGAGGCGCCACGGTTCGCCCACCCGGTCGAAGTGGTCGAGGATGTCGGCGCCGCGCATCGCCGCCTCGTAGGCGTAGGCCTGCACCTCGGAGAGTGCGATGGGCCCTTCGGCGAGTGTGCCGTCGCGCCACTGCACCGAGTCGCCTGAGTCCTTCCAGCCCTGATTCGACAGACCTCTCCCGCTCTCGTCGATGTACTCCAGGAGCCCGTCGCCGTCGCTGTCGCCGTAGTCGCGCATCCAGGCGAGCGCCGCTTCGAGCGCGGGCACAAGCTCCTCGACAGCGGCGTGATCGAGACCGTGATCGCGGGCGTCCGCGAGCAGGCAGATCCACAGTGGTGTCGCATCCACCGTGCCGTAGTAGTACGGCGGAAGCTCGACCCCCTCGTGCGGGATCTCCACACTGCCGCGCCGCACCTCGTGGATGATCTTGCCCGGCTGCTCGGCGGTCGCCGGGACAACCTTGCGACCTTGGAGTCGCGCGAGCGTGCGCAGCGTGCCGTGCGCGAGCGTGAGATCCACGGGGAGCAGGAAGCGCGCCGCCCAGATCGAGTCGCGCCCGAAGAGCGTGAGGAACCACGGCGCCCCCGCACCCAGGAACTCGTCGTCGGAGTGGAGGAGGGTGAGGCGCAGCGCATCGAGGTCGCCGAGTGCGCGCCGCACCCAGCGCTGAAGGCGATCGTCGACGTCCTCGAGCGCGGGCGGCATCCAGGGGGTGCCCCGCGCGGGGCTCATCACGACGGCGTGCTCGTCCTTCGCGTCGATCGCGATCGTGCGCTCCGCCGCGCCATGGGCAGGCACCTCGACGCTCCAGGACAGGCGCATCAGGTCGCCGGGGCCGCGGCTGTGCTCGGCGTCGGTGCGCAGCTCCACTGCGATGCCGTGATCCCCCCAGGTGAGACCGGCGGGGGTGTCTCGGATGTCGGCCGGCCGCGATGCTCGGCCGGTCTTCACGACGTCGACGGGGGTGGTCTCGGCGCGCAGCTCCACGGCGAGTTCGGCGGTGACCGGACGCGGCAGGCGCGATTCGATGCGCAGAAGGTGATCGACGCCGTCGCCGCGGACGTGCCGCTCCACCCAGAGGCGCACATCCGGGTCGGCGCCCACGTCGTCGAGGCTCCGCAACAGCGCGACGAATCGCACGTCCGCCGTGGAGTCCTCGAGGGTCGCGATCGCCTCGGGCTCCACCCCGTCGACGAGCACACGCCAGCCGCTCGCCACACGCAGGTCGGAGACGTAGATGCCGTCGATCGGCTGCGACATGTCGCCTGATGGTCGCGACCACACCTGCGTGGGTGCGCGCAGTGCCGCGACCGCGTCGTGAAGGAAAGGCTGGCGCCCGGAGGCTTCGTCGGAGGTCATGGGGTCCTCGATCCTCATCGTCATGCGCGGTCGGGGTCCGAGTGGAACCCGCTTGCCGGGCATGCATACCACCGCAGTTTTGATCGTTCAAAGCCCCTTGTCGAGATTTTTTCTGTGAATCAGGATCACGCGTGAGGAGGTCCGTGTGTCTCAGCTGCCCACGATCCACGACGTCGCCCGCCTGGCGGGTGTCTCGCGGCAGACCGTGTCGAATGTGATCAACGCGCCCGAGGTGGTGCGCATCGCCACGCGCGAGCGAGTCGAGGAGGCCATCCGCGAACTCGGCTACCGGCCCCACGCATCCGCCCGCCGACTGCGCACGCGCGCACGCGCGAGCTCCGCGATCGGCGTGCGGCTCGACCCGATGCCGAACGGAGTCTCCGGGGCGGTGCATGATCGCTTCCTGCACGACCTCACCGAGCGCGCGGGCAGCCGCGGGATGCGCATCGTGCTCTACACAGCCGATGAGCCGCAGCGCGAGATCGAGGAGCTCCGCGACCTCCGCAACCGGGCAGACGTCGACGCCTTCGTGCTCATCGGCGACGCGCACGGGGATCCGCGCGTCGAATGGCTCGAGCGCGAGCGCATCCCGTTCGTCTCATTCGGGCGCCCCTCGGGGGCACCGGATGCGACCGAGCCTCACCGGCTCTGGGTCGACGTCGACGGGCGATCGGGCACAGCGCTCGCCACCCGACACCTTCTCGAGCGCGGGCACCAGCGCATCGGCTTCGTCGGATGGCCGGCCGGGTCACGGACGGGCGAGGATCGCCGCGCCGGATGGCACGACGCGATGCGCGCCGCCTTCCCCGCCCTCTCCGGCGCGGTGCTCGATCGCCTCGCCATCGAGACCGTCGACTCCGCGGGGCCGGCGCGGACGGCGGTCAAGCAGCGGATCGCAGCCGATCCGCGCCTGGAAGCGCTCGTGTGCGTCAACGACTCCGTCGCCCTCGGTGCGCTCATGGCGGTGCGCGAGGCGGGTCGCGCCGAGCTTCCCGTGGTCGGGTTCGACGACACCCCCGTGGCCGAGGCGATCGGGCTCTCGAGCGTCGATCCGCGGCTCGACGAGGTCGCCGGCGCGATCATCGAGCTGCTCATGGGGCAGTCGGGCCATCGAGTTCTTCCCCACGCAAGCGCGACCCGAGACGCAGCTCATCGGCTCATCACCCCGCGGCTTGTCGTCCGCCGGTCCACTCGTCTGGCGCTCGCTGAGAAGGTCGAGGATTCAGCGCTCGGCCATCGATTGTGGAAGGAAGACCCATGAAGAACATCACACGGGGCGGCGCCGTCGCCCTCGGGCTGGTCTCAGCCGTCGCGCTCGCCGGATGCGGCAGCGGCGGAGGCGATTCGAATGGCGACCAGCTGACGATCCTCATCGGATCCAGCGGCCCGTCCGAGACCGAGGCGGTGCAGGCGGCAGCCGACGACTGGGCGTCCGACCACGACGCCGAGGTGAAGGTGATTGCCGCCGACGACCTCAACCAGCAGCTCAGCCAGGGTTTCGCCGGAGACGACGCGCCCGACCTCTTCTACATGAGCTGGGACCAGTTCGACAACTACGCCCAGAACGGGTACCTCGAGCCGTACGCGGCGAAGCTCGACAATGCGGAGCAGTTCTACCCTGCCCTCGTCGACGTCTTCACGTTCGACAACGAGTTCGTCTGCGCCCCGAAGGACTTCTCCACCCTCGGGCTCGTGATCAACACCGAGCTGTGGGCGGCGGCGGGGCTCACCGCGGCCGACGTCCCCACCGACTGGGACAGCCTGCAGGCGGTCGCCACAACGCTCACCACGGGTGATGTCGTGGGCCTGTCCTTCGGACTCGAATACGCGCGACTCGGCGTCTTCATGAACCAGGCGGGCGGCAGCATCCTCAACGAGGACGGCACCGAGGTGACCGCCGACTCCCCCGAGAACCTCGCGGGGCTCGAGTATGTGCAGAAGCTCCATGACGCGGGCGTGCTCAAGTTCCCGAGCGAGATCGACGCCGGATGGGGCGGCGAGGCGCTCGGTGCCGGAAAGGCCGCGATGGTGATCGAGGGCCCCTGGATCCAGGGCATCGAGAGCGACTACCCCGAGACGACGTGGGAGGCGTACGAGCTTCCGCAGGGTCCCGCGGGCCCGTCGACATTCACCTTCACCAACTGCTGGGGCATCCCCGCCGGCTCGGATTCGCGCGATGACGCGGTGTCTCTCGTGGAGTACCTGACGTCGGATGATCAGCAGCTGAAGTTCGCGGACGCGTTCGGGGTGATCCCGTCGACCGAGGAGGCCGCGACGGCGTACGCCGACCAGTACCCGGAGTTCCAGGCGTTCGTCACGAGCAACGACTACGCGGTGAGCCCGGTGAACTTCGCCGGATCCGCGTCGGCGGTCGGCGACTTCAACTCGCAGATCGAAGGTCTCGCGACGGGCGGCGTCGACCTGCAGGCGGCGCTGTCCACCTTCCAGGAGCAGCTGCAGGCGGCGCTCGACGAGAACGGCTGAGCCCGGTCGGAGCTGAGCGGAGCACGGGGAGGACCTCATGAGCCGAGGGATCCGCGGGAACGAAGCGCGGTACGGCTGGGCGTTCGTCGCCCCCGCCATCCTCATCATCGGGGTCTTCCTCGTGCTGCCCATCCTGCTGGCGCTGTGGGTGAGCCTGGCCAACTGGAACGGGCTGGGCTCGCCGCTCGGGAACTCCACCTTCGTGGGCGGGGAGAACTACGCGAAGGTGCTCGTCGAGACCGGTCTCGCCCAGCGCGACTTCGGCACCTCGATCCGCAACAACCTCTACTACGTGCTCGCGGTGGTGCCGCTGCAGACGGCGCTCGCACTGTTCCTCGCCGTGCAGGTGAACCGCAGGATGCTGCGGGGGCGGGGCTTCTTCCGCACGGCGTTCTACTTCCCGTCGGTGACGAGCTCGATCGCCATCACCACGATCTTCATCTTCCTGTTCACCTCGTCGGGCGCGGTGAACCAGGTGCTCGGATGGCTCGGGGTGAACGGGCCGAACTGGTTCGCCGATCCGCGAGGGGTGATCCACATCATCCTGGGAGCGCTGGGCATCGACGGCTCGGGTGCTGGGGCGAATGCGCCGCTCGGCCTCAGCTGGTGGGACTGGGCGGCGGGTCCCTCGGTGGCGATGTGCGTGCTCATCATGCTCGCCATCTTCACGACCTCGGGAACGTTCATGCTGCTGTTCCTCGCCGCCCTGCAGAACGTGGGCGAGGAGATCATCGAGGCGGCGATGATGGACGGCGCGGGGCCGTTCCGCACGTTCTTCTCGGTGACGCTGCCGATGCTCAAGCCCACGCTGTTCACCGTGCTGACCCTGGGGCTCATCGGCACCTGGCAGGTGTTCGATCAGATCTACCTGACGGGGCGCGGCGCACCGGCGAAGACCCTGCTGACGCCCGCGTTCCTCGCCTACGACACCTCGTTCTCGGATCTCAAGTGGGGTCAGGGTGCGGCGATCTCGTTCATCCTGTTCGGCATCATCGTGCTGCTCACGCTCTTCCAGCGCTGGGTGCTGCGCGACCGGGATCTCGGCCGGTCCGGCGAGCGGCGGGCGGCGCGCGTCTCGGAGCGGCTGCGCCGTGACGCGGCGGCCGCGGCGATCGTGGCCCATGCGGCCCCGGTGCCGCCGCCGGATGAGGGGAAGCGGCCATGACGACGCGCGCGCGACGCCGCAGGTCCGGGTTGCCCCTCGTGGGGCTCGCCCTCAGCTACGTTCTGCTCATCGCGCTCGCGATCGTCTACATCTACCCGTTCCTCATCTCGATCTCGGGCAGCTTCAAGACCGACGCCGAGGCCACACAGGATCCGCTGTCGCTCATCCCTCAGACATGGAGCACGGCGGCGTATGAGCGACTCTTCACCTCCGTCCCGCTGCTGAACTGGTCAGCCAACTCGCTCCTCGTGACGATCGTCGTGACGTCGGCGCGGGTGTTCTTCGACTCGCTCGCCGGCTACGCGCTCTCGCGCCTGCAGTTCCGCGGGCGCGCGGTCGTGTTCGCGGCTCTCGTGGCCGTGATGGCGGTGCCGAACGTGGTGCTCCTGATTCCGCGCTTCCTCATCCTCAAGGAGCTGGGGCTCTACAACACCTACGCGGGCATGATCATCCCGATCGCGATCGACGCGGCCGGCATCTTCATCATGAAGCAGTTCTTCGAGTCGATTCCCGTGTCGGTGGAGGAGGCCGCGCGCATCGACGGCGCGGGGGTGTTCCGCACGTTCTGGATGATCGTGCTGCCGATGGCCGTCCCGGCTCTCATCACACTGTTCATCCTGAGCTTCCAGGGCTCCTGGAACGAGTTCGCGCACTTCGTGGTGTCGCGCAACGATCCGAACCTCAACACGCTCACCACGGGTGTCGCCTCGCTCACGTCGGGGCAGCTCGGCAGCGGGAACCAGTACCCCCTGCAGCTGGGTGCGGCGGTGCTCATGTCGATCCCGGTGGCGGTGATCTTCTTCATCTTCCAGAAGCGGATCATGTCGACAGCGGAGGGTGCCGAGAAGGGCTGACTCACCCGCCCAGCGCGGCGACGAGCCCCCAGCCGAGCGCGGCGGCGCCGATGCCGACGACGACGTTCGCCGCGACGGAGGCGGCGGCTGCGCGCGTGCGCCCGTCGAGCACCAGCTGGATCGTCTCGACGCTCAGTGTCGAGAAGGTCGTGAGCCCGCCGCAGAAGCCGGACAGCACGATGAGCCGGGCGTCATCGCCCCACATTCCTGCGTCGGCGAGACCGAGCGCCACGCCCCCGAGCGCGGAGCCGGCGACGTTGACGATGAGCACCGCCCACGGAAGCCGGGTGGGGTGCTCGGCGAATGCGCGCGCGGCGAGGTAGCGGATCGCGGCGCCCACGGCCCCCGCGAGGAGCGCCGTCGTGACGACGAGCGCGCTCATTCGGTCGGCTCCATGGTGCGCGGGGCGCGCCGCGACCCCAGCGCGAGTCCCGCCCAGGCGGCACCCAGCCCGGCGACGAGCGTCAGCGCGAGGTACGCGACCGCCTCCGCCCAGGCATCCGCTCGGGCGAGAGACACGACCGAGACGGCGACCGCGGAGAACGTGGTGAACGACCCGAGCACCCCCGCACCGAGTCCGGCGCGCAGCCACTCGGGCGCGACGGGCCACAGCCGCGCCACCAGCAGAGCGAGAGCGAACGCGCCCACCACATTGATGAGGAGGATCGACCAGGCGAACCCGTCGTCGGGGTGGGGGATGAGCGCATCCACCCAGAGACGCAGCCCTGTGCCGATCACCCCGCCGATGAGCACAGCCAGCAGCGGCATCGGCACCTCAGCTCCGTCTCATCGTGGTGCGGTCGGCCTCTCCCGATGCGGGTGCATGGGGTGCGCGCCGCGGAGGCCGCACCGGCTCGCCACGGCGGTCCTGACCGGGAAGGGGCCGGGACTTGCGAC
This sequence comes from Actinomycetes bacterium, assembly GCA_023432305.1. Taxonomy (GTDB): domain Bacteria; phylum Actinomycetota; class Actinomycetes; order Actinomycetales; family Microbacteriaceae; genus Homoserinibacter. The sequence goes on along the minus strand of JAEYUT010000195.1, from coordinate 12,243 downwards.
CGTACAGCACATCCGACGAATCCAGCAGCCACGGCACCAGCGCGACCACCACGCCGTGCACGAGCATGAGCTTGCGGCGGATCCGCCGCGCCTTGTGGTTGTGCAGCAGGTTCTCCCACCAGTGCCCCACGATGTACTCCGGCAGGTAGACGGTGATGACGGAGGAGCCGTGCTCGGCCCGGTGGCGTTTGATGTAGCCGATGAGCGGCAGGGAGATGTCGCGGTACGCGGAGGCGATGACGGTGAGCGGCACGCGGATGTTGTAGTCGGACCACTGCTGGGTCAGCAGCTGGGCCTGGTCGTCGTCGATCGAGACGTGCACGGCTTCGAGCGAGTTGTGTCGCGCCGCGATGGCATAGTCGAGCGCTTTGAGGGCGGGTTTCGAAAGCCGGCCTACGAGCACGATCGCGTGGTCTCCGCTGGATCCGAAGACGGTCGTGTCATCGACGGCGATCTCCCGATCGACGTCGCGGTAGTAGCGACGGATCGCCGTCATGAGCGCGATGAGCACCGCCATCACCACGAACACGATCCACGCGCCGTGGGTGAACTTCGTGACCGTCACGATCACGAGCACCGACGCCGTCATGAGCGCCCCGAGCGCGTTGATCCCGAGCCCTCGCCACACAGCGCCGCGGGCGGTGCCGTCATGGCGGAGCGCCCGGATCCAGTGCACCACCATCCCGATCTGGCCGAGATTGAACGAGATGAACACGCCGATGATGTAGAGCTGGATGAGCACCGTCAGGTTCGCCTGCGTGCCGATGAGCAGCGCGATCGAGACCGCCGACAGGGCGAGCACGCCGTTCGAGAAGATGAGCCGGTCGCCGCGAGTCGCGAGCGCCTTCGGAGCGTGGCCATCGCGCGCGAGCACGGAGCCCAGCAACGGGAACCCGTTGAAGGCGGTGTTGGCGGCGAGCAGCAGCACGCAGGCGGTCGCGGCCTGCACGACGAAGAACAGCATCGATCCGTCGCCGAACGTCGCTGCCGCGACCTGGGCCACGAGGCTGCGCTGCGGGGCGGTGGCGCAGTCGACGAAGCCGATGAGATCGCACGCGTCCTCGGCGTAGCGCACCTGGGTGATGAGCGCGACGGCGACGAGTCCTGAGAAGAGAGCGATCGCGATCGCTCCCATCGCCACGAGGGTCTTCTGCGCATTCTCGATCTTGGGGCGACGGAAGGCTGGCACGCCGTTCGAGATCGCCTCCACGCCGGTGAGCGCGGCGCACCCGCTCGCGAACGAGCGGAGGATCAGCAGGACGAAGGCCGCCTGGGTGAGGTTCTCACCCTCCACGGACCACGAGGCGCTCTCGGCCACGGGGGCATCGCCGAGGGCGGTGCGCACGAGCGCCGTCACCACCAGCAGCCCGATCGAGGCGACGAACAGGTAGGTGGGGATCGCGAAGGCCTTGGACGCCTCGCGCACACCGCGCAGGTTGATCGCGGCGAGCAGCACCACGAATCCCACCGCGAGCTCCACCCGCCAGGGGTTCAGCTGCGGGATCGCGGAGATGATGTTGTCGACGCCCGAGGCCACCGAGACCGCCACCGTGAGGATGTAGTCCACGAGCAGCGCCGCCGCGACGACGACCCCCGCGCGCGGGCCGAGGTTGACCGAGGCGACCTCGTAGTCCCCGCCGCCGGAGGGGTACGCGCGGATGATCTGGCGGTACGAGGCGACGACGACGATCAGCAGCAGCACCACGAACGCGGCGATCCCGGGCCCGAGCAGCAGCATTCCGGTGCCGCCGATGAGCAGGATCATGAGCAGCTCCTGCGGCGCGTAGGCGACCGATGACAGCGGGTCGCTCGCGAAGATGGGCAGCGCGAGGTGCTTCGGAAGCAGCTGGCCGTCGAGCTTCTCACTGGGAAGCGGTTCGCCGATCAGCCAGCGCTTGGGGGATCTCGGACTCTCGTCGGGGGGAACCTGAACGTCGTCAGTCACGGCGGGCAACTCTACGCCGACGACGCCCGGCGTCAAGGGGCAGCTGGCGCCGGCTGCTCGTGGGACTTCCGGCCTGAGCGGCGGGTGCCGCGCGCTCCTATGATCGTTCGGTGATGAGTGCGCGACGTCGACGCCGATGGCCCTGGATCCTGGGTGCCGTCCTGCTTGTGCTGCTCATCCCGGCCGCGGTTCTCGGCCTGCCGATCCTGCTGCACCAGGACGGCGGGGCGTCGAACCAGCAGGACGCCGCGGAGGAGTGGCCGACCACGGCAGTCGCTGTCGGCGACGATGGCCGCACCCGGGCGATCACGGTGCTCTCGCCGGAGCCGGGTGGCACGGTCGACACCGCCGCTCTCGTGCCGGGCGAGCGCATCGTCGTGAGCGGCACCGGGTTCGACGGCGGTCAGGGTATCTATGTGGCGATCTGCAAAATCCCCGATGAGCCGACCAAGCGCCCGGGGCCCTGCCTCGGCGGTGTTCCCGACACCGAGTCCACCGATGGTGAGAACGAGATCCAGTGGGCTCCGAGCAACTGGATCAACAACGAGTTCGGCTGGACTCTCTTCGGCGCCCGCGCCTACGACGACCCCGCGACGGGCACCTTCACGGCCTACCTCGAGGTGGCGGACCCCGTGGGCGAGAGTGTCGACTGCCGTGTGGAGCGCTGCGCGATCTACACGCGCAACGACCACACGGCCCTCGGCGACCGGGTGCAGGATCTCCACATCCCGGTCGGGTTCGCGGTTTAGTCGGAGCTGCGTTCGCGAACGCTCGCCGTGACCTCGCGGTTCACCTCGGTGAGTCGCCGCAGGAGCAGCTCGAGGGTGCCGGCGCGCAGGCCGCCGTTCGCCACCGCGCGGCGAAGCTCGCTGCGCAGCTCGGCGCGGAAGGTGGAGAGTGCCGCGTCGGCTTCGTGGAAGCGCTGGCGCGATGCGGAGCGGGAGCTGTCGCTCTCGGCCGCCTCCGTGGGCTCGGTGGCGGATGCGCCGTGCGAGTCGCGCGCCGCCGCTGCGAGGTCGGCCCGGAGCGAGCGCATCGCGTCGTCGACGGAGCTGCGCACCTCGTCGGCGAGTCGCCGCACGGAGTCGGTGACGCCGACCTCGATCCCGTCGAGCTCGCCGCGGCGGCTCTCCAGCTCGGCGCGACCGGCGTCGGTGATGGCGTAGACGCTGCGGCGCCCGTCGGCTTCTTTGGTGACGAGCCTTTCGTCCTGCAGCTTCGCGAGTCGGGGGTAGATGGTGCCGGCGCTCGGCACGTAGGTGCCCCCGAAGCGCTCGCCGAGCGCCTGGATGAGCTCGTAGCCGTGCTGGGGGCGCTCGGCGAGCAGGCTCAGCAGGTACAGCCTCAGGTGCCCGTGGGCGAAGACGGGCGGGGTCATGCGCGCGCCCCGTGGAGGATGCTGATGTCGCCGCCGACCGTGTTGACGCGCACGTCCGTCCAGCGCTGCTCGAGCACGCCGTGGCGTCCGGTGAAGCGCCCCTTCGTGACGGTGATGCTCTGCGCATCCAGCTGCAGCTTGCCGCCGACGGTCTGAACGGTGTAGCTCGCAGGCGTGTCGGGGTCGAAGCGCAGGGTGACCTCGCCGGAGACCGTGTTGATCCGCACGGCGTCGGGGATGCCGGTGGCATCGAGCATGATCTCGCTCGTCACGCCGTCTGCGTCGAAGCGGCTCACCGCGCCGGAGGCGATCACGTCACCCGAGACGGTGTTGATTCCGATGGGTCCGGCGTGGTCGCGGATGGTGATCTCGCCGCTCACGGAGTTGACGGTGAGCTTGCCGGAGATGCCGTCAGCGACGAGGTCGCCGGAGACGGTGTTGAGCTGGGTGTCGGTTTCGAGGCCCGAGACGAGCGCTTCTGCCGAGACGACGCCGAGGGTGAGGGCGACGTCGCGCGGGACGAGCACGCTGACCTCCGCCTTGATGGTGCTGCCGAAGTTCTTGAAGGCGTCGATCCAGTTGTCCCAGCGCAGCTGGGGGTGGTCGATCTCGAGACGGTCGCCGTCGAGCTGGATGAGCAGGTCGCGCCCGGCGACCGAGTGCACCTCGACGCGCACGCCGGGCTCGTCGTGGGCGACGATGTCGACGTGTCCGCCGACGAGTCCCACCTTCAGGCGCGCGATGTTCTCGAGGTCGATGACCTTGGGCCCGTCGACGAGCCATTTCTCCTGAGCCATGACGGCTCCTCCCTTCGCGCCCACTCGCGCTATATCGCGTTTGCGAAACTCAAGATATATCGCGAATAGCGGGTGCGCAACCCCCGATGCACGAGAACGTCTTGCGGTTGACGCAGCGTCAACGCATAGCGTGGGCGGACGAGAGGAGGAGCGGATGGAGCACAGCATCAGCGAGGTCGTCCGGCTCACGGGCATCAGCAGCCGCACCCTGCGGCACTACGACGAGATCGGACTCGTGCGCCCGAGCAGCGTCGGGGCAGGCGGCATCCGCCGCTACGACGCCGAGGCGCTCCTGCGCCTGCAGCGCGTGCTGCTGCTGCGCGAGCTCGGCCTCGGGCTCGCCGCCATCCGCGACGTGCTCGATGGCGCGACCGACGACATCCGCGCCCTCCGCACCCATCGGGAGCTTCTGCAGCTCGAGAGAGAGCGGCTCGCCCGCCAGCTCGCGAGCGTCGAGGCGACCATCACCGCACTGGAAGGACGTGAACAGCCCATGGCAGAGAGCATGTTCGACGGATTCGACCACACGCAGCATCGCCGCGAGGTCGAGGAGCGCTGGGGCGCCGAGGCATACGCGGCCTCGGATGCCTGGTGGCGCGGCACGAGCCGCGACGAGAAGACCGGGTGGCAGGCCGCCGCCGAGCTCGCCGCCGACTGGGTCGCTGCAGCGGCATCCGGAATCGCGCCGGAATCCGCCGGGGCCCAGCAGCTCGCGCGGCGCCACGTCGCGTGGCTCGCCGGCATCCCGGGAACGCCGGGGGCCTCGAGGGGGTACGTCCTCGGACTCGCCGAGATGTACGTCGCCGATGAGCGCTTCGCGGCCAACTACGGCGGCGTCTCGGGCGCGCGCTTCGTGCGCGACGCCCTCACCGTGTACGCCGACGCGCACCTGTGAGACGGAACCCCGGATCGAGTGCACGCGATCCGGGGTGATCGTCAGGGAAGCAGGTTGGGGTCGACCGGGACGGCGCGGTAGCCGTCGACGGCGACCGCCGCGATCGTCGCGATCGCGCCCCAGAGCGAGATCGACGCGAGCGAGAGCAGCATCGCAATCATGTCGTCACCTCCCGTCGCGCTCGGAGTCCGCAGTCGCCTCGGGTTCCGGGTCGACGACAACCGATTCGACGACGAGCGGCGTCGCCGCAGCCGCATCCCCCGCGAGCTCGCGCGGCGCGGGCTCCGGCACGCGCAGCAGCGGCAGGGTGACGCCGACCATCGGTCCGATGAGGAGGGCGAACGCCGCCGTGCCGATGCCCACCTGGCCGCCGAGCAGCCATCCGAGGGCGAGCACGGTCACCTCGATCGCCGTGCGCACCTTCCAGATCGTCCAGCCGAATCGCGTGTTGGCGCCCGTCATGAGGCCGTCGCGGGGCCCGGGGCCGAGACGCGCGCCCACATAGAGACCGGTCGCGACGGCCAGCAGGGTGAGCCCGCCGGCGAACAGCAGGCCCTGAAGGATCGGCTCGTGCTGCTGCGGGACGACGAGCAGACCCACATCGGCCGCGGGGCCGATCAGGAGCACGTTGGCGACCGTTCCGACGCCCGGCTTCTGCCGCAGCGGGATCCACAGCAGCAGCACGATGGCGCCCACGGCGATTGTGATGATGCCGAAGCTCCAGCCCGTGGTCTTCATGATGCCCTGGGTCAGCACATCCCAGGGGGCCACGCCGATCCCGGCGCGCATCATCATCGCGAGCGAGAAGCCGTAGAGGAACAGGCCGATGAGCAGCTGCGCGATGCGGCGGATCCAGAGGAGCTGAGGAGACACGCTGAGCATTCCACTGGATAATTGGACCGCCAGCAAGAGTCCAATCTCGCTATGCTGGCCGGATGAACTCGCTGTCGGCGCGCGCATTGGCCTTGCTCATGGTGGATTGGCGCGGAACCGGAACCCCCGCCTACCTCGCCCTCGCCGACCGCGTGCGCCTGCTCATCCTGGATGGCCGCATCCCCCTCGGAACGCGTCTGCCCGCCGAGCGCGAACTGGCCTCCCACCTCGGCCTCAGCCGCACCACCGTCTCGGCCGCCTACGGCGAGCTGCGTGAGACCGGCTACCTCGAGAGCGTCCGCGGGTCGGGCAGCACGGCGCGCATCCCCACCGCAGGAAGCCAGGCCGACGACGACCTCCTGATCGGGGCGCCCCTCGACTTCTCCAAGGCCTCGCTGCCGTCGCTCCCCGTCGTCGCGCAAGCCGCGCAGGCCGCCGTCGACCGGCTGCCGAGCTTCCTCTCCGACAGCGGCTTCGACCCCTTCGGCCTGCTGCTGCTGCGGCGTGCGATCGCCGACCGCTACACGGAGCGCGGGCTCCCCACCGACCCCGACCAGCTCATGATCACCGTGGGCGCGCAGTCCGCCATCCACCTTCTGGCGCGCACGCTGCTCGCCCGCGGCGACCGCGCGATCGTCGAATCGCCCGGATACCCGCACGCGTTCGAGGCGCTCAAAGCGGCGGGCGCGCGCCTCGTGCCCGTCGCCGTCACGACCGACGAGGGCTGGGATGCCGCCGGGCTCGAGCAGGCCTTCCACCGCACGAGCCCCACCGTCGCCTACCTCATGCCCGAGTACCAGAACCCCACAGGCAAGACCATGGGGCTCGACCTGCGCGACCGCCTGCTCCAGGTCGCGCACCGCGAAGGCACGACGCTCATCATCGACGAGACGATGACCGGCCTCGGCTTCGACGACCAGGAGCGCCTCCCCGTCTTCCCCGTGAACCGCGATGTCGTGGTCATCGGATCCGTCGGCAAGTCGATCTGGGGCGGACTGCGGGTGGGGTGGATCCGCGCCGACCGCGACCTCATCCAGCGCCTCGCACGCGCCCGCTTCGCGAGCGATCTCGGCACGCCCGTGCTCGAGCAGCTCATCGTGGCCGAGATGGTGCCCGACTACGAGCAGATCCTCGCCGGCCGCCGCGCCTACCTCAAGCAGGGGCGCGACCACCTCGCGAAGAGACTGCGCGCGAGCCTGCCCGAGTGGCACATGCCGCACGTCGAGGGCGGCATCGTCGCGTGGGTCAACATCGGAGCGCCCGTGAGCTCGCAGCTCGCGCTCGCCGCCCGCAGTGAGGGGCTCGTGATCGGCGCGGGCCCGCGCTTCGGCCTCGACGGCGTCTTCGAGCGGTTCCTCCGCATCCCGTTCGGCACCCCGCCCGACCAGATCGACCGCGCCGTCGAGGCGCTCGCGCGCGCCTGGGCGAATGTCATGCACCACAACGTGCGCCTGCACGAGAGCGATCTCGCTCACGTGGTGTGAGCTGCCGCCGGCATCCGCTGTCAGCGGATTCACGCTTCGCACCTGACGCGGCCTGAAATACTGGCCCGGATGCGCACGGTGTCGTGCGCGCTCTTCGCCGCGATCGCGGCGGCCGCACCCGAGGAGATCCGTGTCTCAGCTTTCCGTGTTCAGCCTGCGCAACCGCGCGCTCATCGCGCTGCTCACCGTCGTCGTCGCGATTTTCGGCGGCTACGCGCTCACCGCCCTCAAGCTGGAGCTGTTCCCGTCGCTGACGCTCCCGAACGTCACCGTCGTGACGACGTACCCGGGTGCGAGCCCCGACGTCGTCGAGGAGTCGGTCTCGACTCCGATCGAGACCGCGCTGCAGGGGATCGAGGGGCTCGAGGAGACCTCCGCCACATCATCCGCCGGCGTCTCCACGGTGCAGGCGTCGTTCGTCTACGGCACCGATCTCACGCGCGCTGAGCAGAAGGTCGAGCTCGCCGTCGGCCGTATCTCCTCGCAGCTGCCCGAGTCGGTCGATCCGCTCGTCGTCACCTTCTCGCTCAACGACTTCCCGATCGTGCAGCTCGCCGTCACGAGCGACCTCGAGCCAGCCGAGCTCGCCAACCGGCTCGAGAACATCGCCGTGCCGGAGCTCGAGCAGGTCGACGGCGTGAGCTCCGCCGCCATCTACGGCGCCACCGGGCAGCGCATCACGATCACCCCCGACGCCGCCCTGCTCGCCCAGAACGGCCTCACCACGCAGGCGATCCGGGACGCCCTCGACGCCAACGGCACCCTGTTCGCCGCGGGCCAGATCGACGAGGACGGCAAGACCCTCACCGTGCAGGCGGGAACGCGCATCGCCTCCACCGAGGAGCTCGGTGCTCTGCCGCTCGCCGGCTCCGCCCTCACGATCGCCGACGTCGCGACGGTCGAGATCACCGACAACCCGATCACGGGCATCTCGCGCGTCAACGGTGAGCCCTCGCTCACCCTCGCGATCACGAAGACCCCCGCGGGCAACACCGTCGAGGTGTCGCACGGGGTGGCCGACAAGCTCCCCGAGCTCGAGGAGGCGCTCGGCGGCAGCACGACGTTCTCCGTCGTGTTCGACCAGGCGCCGTTCGTCGAGCACTCCATCGAGGCGCTCGCGACCGAGGGTCTGCTGGGTCTCGCCTTCGCCGTGGTCGTGATCTTCCTGTTCCTGTTCTCGGTGCGCTCGACGCTCGTCGCGGCGATCTCGATCCCCGTGTCGGTGCTCATCACGTTCGTCGCGATGCTCGCCACCGGCTACTCGCTGAACGTTCTCACCCTCGGCGCCATCACGATCGCCATCGGCCGCGTCGTCGACGACTCGATCGTCGTCATCGAGAACATCAAGCGCCACCTCGGCCTCGGGGCCCCCAAGACGCAGGCCGTGCTCGTGGGTGTGCGCGAGGTCGCCTCCGCGATCACCGCGTCGACCGTCACGACCGCCGCCGTCTTCCTGCCGATCGCGCTCGTGGGTGGGCTCACGGGTGAGCTCTTCCGCCCCTTCGCGCTCACCGTCACGATCGCCCTCGCGTCGTCGCTGCTCGTCGCGCTCACGATCGTCCCCGTGCTCGCCTACTGGTTCCTGAAGGCCAAGCCCCACCACGCGCACAACGCGGCGGATGCCGACGCGCCGGACCCGGACGACCTCGAGGCGGAGCTCTCCAAGCCCGACCGCCTGCAGAAGGGATACCTGCCGGTCATCCGCTGGACGGTCGCGCACCCCGCGATCACGCTGCTCTCGGCGTTCGTGGTGCTCGGCATCACGCTTGCGCTCGTGCCGCTCGTGCCCACCAATTTCGTGGGCGACTCGGGCCAGAACACGCTGTCGGTGCGCCAGACGCTGCCCGCGGGTGCGAGCCTGTCGGCGCGCGACGCCGCAGCCGCTGAGCTCGAGTCGGCGCTCGCGGACGTCGACGGCATCGAGACCGTGCAGGCCACGGTCGGCTCGAGCGGCGGACTCAGCATCGCCCTCGGCTCGCTCTTCGGCGGTGCCGAGGCGAGCACCTTCTCGATCACCACGACGGAGGGCGCCGATCAGGAGCGCATCCGCGCCGACGTGCAGGATGTGATCGACGGACTCGGCGACACGGCGGGCGAGGTCACGGTCTCGTCGGGAGGCGCCGGATTCTCGAGCGACATCGCCATCGAGATCACCGCGCCCGACGAGCAGACCCTGCGCGAGGCCACGGATGAGGTCGTCGCCGCGATGAAGGACCTCGACGTCACCCAGCAGGTCGAGTCGAACCTCTCGGCCACGCAGCCCTACATCGCCATCCAGGTCGACCGCGCGAAGGCGGCCGCTGCCGGTCTCACGGAGGTCGCGGTCGGCGGCATCGTCGCCGAGGCGATGCTGCCCGTGCCGGTCGGCTCGGTGGAGCTCGACGGCGACAGCCTCTCCATCTACATCGCGAACACCGCCAAGCCCCTCACGGTGCAGGAGCTGCGCGACTTCGTGCTGTTCCCGACGCCGACGGGCGGCCTCCGGGTGAGCGATGTGGCCACGGTCGAGGAGGTCGACGGGCCCGCGTCCATCTCGACGCAGCGCGGCATCCGCACGGCGACCGTCTCGGTGACCCCCGCGACCGCCGACATCGGAACGGCGTCGTCGACCGTGCTCGCCGAGCTCGACTCGCTCGACCTCCCCGGCGGCGTCTCGGCGACGATCGGCGGCGTCACGAGCGACCAGGAGGAGGCGTTCACGCAGCTCGGCATCGCGCTGCTCGCCGCGATCCTCATCGTGTACACCGTCATGGTGGCGACGTTCCGCAGCCTACGCCAGCCGCTGCTGCTGCTCGTCTCGGTGCCGTTCGCGGCGACCGGCGCGATCCTGCTGCAGCTCGCCTCCGGCATCCCGCTCGGTGTGGCGTCGCTCATCGGTCTGCTCATGCTCATCGGCATCGTCGTGACCAACGCGATCGTGCTCATCGACCTCGTCAACCAGTACCGCGAGCGCGGTCTGAACGTGAACGAGGCGCTCGTGCACGGCGCCAGCAGACGACTCCGGCCCATCCTCATGACGGCTCTCGCGACGATCTTCGCGCTCGTGCCGATGGGCCTCGGCCTCACCGGTCAGGGCGGATTCATCTCGCAGCCTCTCGCGATCGTGGTGATCGGCGGTCTCATCTCCTCCACCGTGCTGACGCTCGTGGTGCTGCCGTCGCTCTACTCGCCCGTCGAGGGCGCGAAGGAGCGCCGCGAGGCCAAGCGCGCCGCGAAGGCCGAGCAGGAGGCGCTCGCCGCCGTCTGACCTCAGTCGCCGGTGCCGACGTCCGGGTGCTCCGCGGGTCCGGCGTCGGCACCGGTGTCGACGGGCTCACGCGGCAGCTCGCGAGGACCGAGCGCCACCTCGAAGAAGTCGAGGATGCGCTTCTTGAGGTCGGCGTCGATCATCGCGATCGAGTGCGCGCGCCCCTCGACGGTCACGAAGGTGGTGTCGACTCCCGCGAGCCGCAGCGTCGACACGAAGAGCTCCGCCTGCGCGAGCGGGATGCGCTCCTCGGTCGAATGCGCGACGAAGAACGGCGGGTCGCTGCTGTCCACCCACGCGGTCGGCGACGCGACGACCGCCGCCGGGCACTGCGCCGGATCGCTGCAGCCGAGGTAGTCGAGCTGGACTGACACGAAGTCGTCGGTGACCGCGAAGCCGGTGAGGTCGATGGGCCCCGAGAGCTCGGCCACAGCGGCGACGCGCGCCCCATCGGTGACCGGCCCCGTGCCGCGCGTGCCGAGCAGCGCCACGAGGTTGCCGCCAGCGGAGCCGCCGAAGGCCCCGATGCGCGTCGGATCGATGCCGAACCGTCGCTGCTGAGCAGGGTCGCGCAGCCACTCCACGGCTGCCGTCAGGTCGTCGATCGCCGCCGGGAACGGATGCTCGGGCGCCAGCCGGTAGTCGACGCTGAACGCCGGGTACCCGGACCGGGCGAGCCACTGGCACACCGCGCGCCACGCGATGTCGTTCTTCGAGCCGCGCGCCCAGCTTCCGCCGTGCACGACGATGATCGCCGGTCGCGCCGCATCCGTCATCGGGTCGAATTCCGGAGGCAGGCACGCATCGAGCAGCTGCGACTGGCCGTCGAGCGTCGAGTACGCGAGGTCTCCGACCACCTGGATGCCCGGATCCGTGGCCAGCTCGGGGTTCGCGGAGACCACCGCCCCGTCGACGCGAGTGGACTCGGAGCCCGTCTGGGCGCACCCGCTTGCGAGCACGACGACGAGCGTGACGAGACCGGCGGCGATCGACGCGCGGGCGATGTGCGGGCGCATGGTTGCACTACCGTAACCGCCGTTGTCGGGATTTTCTCGGGGGCTCCCGCTATGCTCATGCAGTCGGCTCTCGACGAACCGCGGTATCTGATCGCGTCATTGCACCATGTAGGTCGAGCGGGCCGGATCGCGAGCGCATCCGCTGGCGAGGAATTCCTTGAGGAAAACGGCCCCGGTCTGCGTATGTCCGGGTTCTCGTCGCACACCCCTGTCCGGGTTGCGCGACGCACTCTCATGAACACCCGGAAGTACACATCCATGCCTTACAACAGTTCACGCGCGCCCCAGGGTGCCCCGAAGAAGTCCGCCCACAAGAAGGGCGGCCCGAGCCCGAAGCATCGCGGCTACAACCCCGACGCCGCTGCAGGTCACGGCAAGAAGCCCCGCTGGACGAGCGAGCAGCGCACGGCCAACGGTCACAGCGCGGAGCGCCCCCGCGGACAGCGCGGCGACGCGCCCGAGGGTCGTCCCAACTGGGAGCCCCGCGGCAAGGACGCCCGCGCGTCGGTCGAGCGCGCCCCCGCGGCCCGCAAGCGCGACAGCGGCTACGGCGATCGTCCGCAGCGCTCGTTCGGGGATGACCGTCCCCGTCGCGATGACCGCCCGGC
>JAEYUT010000111.1 GCA_023432305.1 Actinomycetes bacterium | reverse complement strand
TCCACGATCCTGTGGGAGGACGTCATCCCCGCGCTCGCCGCCCGCTACCGGGTGACCGCATGGGATCTGCCCGGCCACGGCTTCTCGCCCAGGGCCGGGGAGCCGTTCACCGTCGAGGAGCTCGCGGATGCCGTGGCGGCCTCCGTCGGCGAGTCGTTCGCGTATGCGGGCGTCTCTCTCGGCGGTGCGGTGGGGCTCGCTCTCGCCCTCCGGCATCCCGACCGCGTCGCGCGCGCTGCGATCATCGCCTCCGGGGCGAAGCTCGGCGATCCGACGGCGTGGCATGAGCGCGCCGCGACGGTGCGCGCCCAGTCGACCTCGAGCCTCATCACCGCGTCGGCAGGCCGCTGGTTCGCGCCCGGTTCGATCGAGCGACGCCCCGAGCTGTCGGGGCGTCTGCTGCACGCACTGCAGGATGCCGACGACGAGAGCTACGCGCGCTGCTGCGAAGCGCTCGCCGTCTACGATGTGCGCGACCAGCTGCCCCGCATCTCGGCACCCGTGCTCGCGGTGTGGGGCGAGTCGGATGCGGTCGCGCCCGAACAGCTCTCCGAGCAGATCGCGCGCGGAGTCGCCGACGGCCGTGCCGTGCGGATCGACGGCGCGGCGCACCTGCCGCCCGCCGAGCAGCCGGATGCGGTCGCGGCCGTGCTCCTTGATTTCCTCGGAGGCCGCTGATGGACGCCGAACGCGCACCGCTGAGCGACGCCGAGCGCCACGCGCAGGGCATGCGCGTGCGCCGCGAGGTGCTGTCGGATGCGCACGTCGATGCCGCATCCGCCGCCGCGACGGAGCTCTCCGCCGACTGGCAGGACTTCATCACGCGCGTCGCGTGGGGCGATGTGTGGTCGCGCCCGGGCCTCGACCGGCGCTCGCGTTCGATCGCCGTGCTGTCGTCGCTCATCGCGCACGGTCATCACGAGGAGCTCGCGATGCATCTGCGGGCCGCGCGGCGCAACGGCCTCACCGTGGACGAGATCCGCGAGGTGATCCTGCAGAGTGCGATCTACTCGGGCGTGCCGGCCGCGAACACCGCGTTCCGGATCGCGAACGAGGTGCTCGCCGACGAGCTCTGAGTCCGTTCAGCCCTCCAGAGAGAACGGCCAGCCCGTGTAGCACTCGGCGAGGTAGCGGCGGGCGGCCTCCGAGCCGACGACCGCGTTGAGCTCGCCGCGCTGGCGGCGCGTGTCGAATTCGGTCGCGTCGGGGGCGGTGTGCAGCATGCTCGTCATCCACCAGGAGAAGTGCTGCGCCTTCCAGATGCGCTCGAGGGCGCGCTCCGGGAACTCCTCGAGGGGGCGGCTGTCGCCATCCAGCAGCAGAGCGCGGAGCGCGTGCTCGAGCAGCACGACGTCCGCGACGGCGAGGTTCATGCCCTTCGCGCCGGTCGGCGGCACGGTGTGCGCGGCGTCGCCGATGATCGCGACGCGGCCCTTCACGAGCTCGTGGGCCACGAAGCTGCGGAAGCGCAGAACGTCGCGCTGGAAGATGGGGCCCTCTGCGAGAGTGTGCCCGTCGACGCGCGCCTGCAGCTCATCCCAGATCTGGCGCTCGCTCATCGACTCGGGGTCGAGCTCGGGGTCGCACTGCAGGTACATGCGCTGCACGGTGGCGCTGCGCTGGCTGATGAGGGCGAACCCGCGGTCGGAGCTGGAGTAGATGAGCTCGTCGGAGCTGGGCGGCGCTTCGCACAGGATGCCGAACCAGGCGAACGGGTATTCGCGGAAGTGCCCGCCGGTGGGCGATCCGGTGACGGTCGCGCGCGCGATGCTGCGGGATCCGTCGGCACCGACGACGAATTCGGCCTCGATCACGCTCTCGCGGCCCTCGGCGTCGCGCACGGCCACGCGGGGTCGCTCAGGGTCGGAGTCGTCGATGCCGAGCGCGGTGGTCTCGAAGCGCAGGTCCTGGCCGGCGGCGACGCGGGCGGCGATGAGGTCGATGAGCACCTCGTGCTGCGGGTAGAGCCACACGCCTCGGCCTGTGAGGCCGGCGAAGTCGATGCGGTGCCCGTCTCCGCCGAAGCGCAGTTCGATGCCGTCGTGGCGGTGTCCGGCGGTGAGGATGCGGTCGGACGCCCCCACCTGGGCGAGCAGCTCGACGGTGCTCTGCTCGAGGATCCCGGCGCGGATGGTGTGCTCGATGTCGTCGCGCGAGCGCTGGTCGATGACGATCGATTCGATGCCGGCTGCGTCGAGCAGGTGGGAGAGCAGGAGTCCGGCGGGGCCGGCTCCGATGATCGCGACTCGGGTGCGTTCGATGTTCGACACGTCGTCTCCTTCGACGATGGTGCGGATGGCGTGGGGAGCCCCGCGCCTGGGGGAACGCGGGGCGTGCCCAGTGTGGACTGCGGCCCACCCATGAGGTGAATGCTTCCCGTTGAATGGGAACCGAGTCAGCGGTGGGGCCCCGCGAGCGCGGCTTCGACCTCCGCCGCAGCCGCGCGCAGCGCCGCGACCGCGGGCTCCGTTCGGTGGCTGCGCGGCAGCACCACCGACAGTGCCGCGACCACCGCGCCGCCCGAGGAGGCGCCACCGCGCACAGGAACAGCGACTCCCGTCGAGACCGTCTCGATCGAGCCGGGCATGATCGCGCAGCCGAGGCGGCGCACCTCGGCGAGCTTGCGGCGCAGTGCGGAGGGATCCGTGATCGTGTCCGGGGTCAGCGCTTCGAGGTCGCGCGCCAGCACCTCCTCCTGGAACGCGGCGGCCGCGTGCGCGAGCAGCACGACCCCGGACGAGGAGGCGTGCACGGGAAGGCGCCCCGCGATCCGCGTGATGTTGGCCCCCGCGCCCGGTGACGACAGCCTCTCCAGGAACAGGGCCTCGCCGTTCTCGAGCACCGCGAGCTGCGTGTGCTCGCGGATGACCGCCTGCACGCGCTCCATGGCGGGCAGCGCCGCCTGCCGCAGCCGCAGCGCGTGGGAGCCGCGCAGCCCCAGCTCCCACAGTCGCATGCCGAGGCGCACGCGGTGGTCGTCGTCGCGTTCGAGGAGCCCGGAGCGCACGAGCTCCTCGACCATGCGGTGCGCGGTGGAGGAGGGCAGCGCCGCGCGCCGGCCGATCTCGGACGCCGTCTGCACGGTGCGCTCGGTGGTGAACGTCTCGAGGATGCGCACGGTGCGATCGAGCACCGAGTCGCCTGACGCCGAGTTCGCCATGCCCCCAGGGTGGCACAGCCGCGCGGGTCTGGACGTTTCGCATCGCGGCTCCTAGGATCGCCGTAGTGCGAACGGGTGTTCGCAGAGCGAACGCAAGGAGGCGTCGTGATCGACAAGATCGTCCCGGATGTCGCATCCGCGGTCGCCGACATCCCCGACGGCGCCACCGTGATGATCGGCGGCTTCGGCCGAGCCGGGCAGCCGCGCGAGCTCGTCGACGCGCTCATCGCGCGCGGCGCCCGCGACCTCACCGTCGTCAACAACAACGCCGGCAACGGCGACACGGGCCTCGCCGCGCTCCTCGCGACGGGATCGGTGCGCAAGATCATCTGCTCGTTCCCGCGCCAGACCGACTCGCACGTCTTCGACGAGCTCTACCGGGCCGGTCGCATCGAACTCGAACTCGTGCCGCAGGGCAACCTCGCCGAGCGCATCCGCGCCGCAGGGGCCGGCATCGGCGCGTTCTACACGCCCACCGGATTCGGCACCCAGCTCGCTGAGGGGCGCGAGACGCGCCGCATCGACGGCCGCGACTACGTGCTCGAATACCCGATCCGCGCCGACGTCGCCCTCGTCAGCGCCTACCGGGCCGACCGCTGGGGCAACCTCGTCTACCGCGAGACGGCCCGCAACTTCGGGCCCATCATGGCGACCGCGGCGACCACGACGATCGTGCAGGTCGACGAGGTCGTGCCTCTCGGGTCCCTCGACCCCGAGGCGGTCGTCACGCCCGGCATCTACGTCGATCGCGTCGTCGAACTCGGCGAACGCCCGTGGCTGCGCGACGGCACGTTCATCGGCGGCGTCACGGTCGAAGGCGCCCCCCTCCCCGCCACGGCAGGAGCCTGACATGAGTCCTCTCTCGAGAGACGCGCTCGCGGCGCGCATCGCCTCCGACATCCCCGACGGCGCCGTCGTCAATCTCGGCATCGGCGCCCCGACGCTCGTCGCCGACCACCTGCCGGCGGATCGCGAGATCATCCTGCACACCGAGAACGGGCTGCTCGGCATGGGCCCGAGCCCTGCGGCAGACCGCGTCGACCCCGACCTCATCAATGCCGGCAAGCAGCCCGTCACCGCGCTGCCGGGTGCGGCGTACTTCCACCACGCGGACTCCTTCGCGATGATGCGCGGCGGCCACCTCGACGTGTGCGTGCTGGGGGCGTTCCAGGTCTCGGAGAAGGGCGACCTCGCCAACTGGTCCACGGGCGCACCCGATGCCATCCCCGCTGTCGGGGGAGCGATGGATCTCGCGATCGGCGCGAAGGCCGTCTACGTGATGACCGACCTGCTCACCCGCGACGGCACCTCGAAGCTCGTGCGCGAATGCACCTACCCGCTCACGGGCGTCGGATGCGTCACGCGCGTCTACACCGATCACGCCGTGTTCGATGTCACCGAACGCGGCTTCGTCGTCGCCGAGCTCTTCGGCGGCACGACCCTCGACGAGCTCCGCGAGCTCACCGGACTCGACCTGGAGGAGCGATGACCGCCGCCTGGATCTACGACGCCGTCCGCACCCCGTTCGGCCGGGCGGGAGGCGCTCTCGCCTCCGTGCGTCCCGACGACCTCGCCGCCGCAGTCATGCAGGGCGTCGTGCGCCGCACGGGACTCGATGCCGCTCGCATCGACGAGGTCGTGTTCGGCGACGCCAACCAGGCGGGGGAGGACAACCGCAACGTCGCGCGGTTCGGCGCGCTGCTCGCGGGCTTCCCGACCTCCGTGCCCGGCGTCACCGTGAACCGGCTGTGCGGGTCGGCGGTCGAAGCGGTCATCCAGGGCTCGCGGGCCATCGAGACGGGCGACGCGCGGATCGTGCTCGCGGGCGGTGTCGAGTCGATGAGCCGCGCGCCGTTCGTGGTGGAGAAGTCGCCCCGCCCCTATCCCGCAGCGGGAAACCCCACCATGTGGAACACGGCGATCGGCTGGCGGATGACGAACCCCGCGCTGCCTGCGGAGTGGACGATCTCGAACGGCCAGTCGGCGGAGAAGCTCGCGGGCATCCACGACATCTCACGCGAGGAGCAGGACGCCTTCGCACTGCGCAGCCACCGGCTCGCCGCGCGAGCGTGGGCGGAGGGGGCGTATGCGCGCGAGATCGTGCAGGTTCCTGGGCACGAGCTCGAGCGCGATGAGGGCATCCGCCCCGACACATCCCTGGAGGCGCTCGGCGCGCTGCGGGCGAGCTTCGCCGCCGACGGCACCGTCACCGCGGGCAACTCCTCCTCGATCAACGACGGCGCCTCGGCCGTGCTGCTCGCGGCGGAGGGCGCCATCGACGCCGAGCCGCTCGCGCGCATCACGGGACGCGGCGTGTTCGGCAACGATCCCGATCTGTTCGGCGTCGCGCCCGTGGAAGCCGCCAACCGGGCGCTCGCGCGCGCCGGGCGCACGTGGGCGGATGTCGACCTCGTCGAGCTCAATGAGGCCTTCGCTTCGCAGAGCCTCGCGTGC
>JAEYUT010000101.1 GCA_023432305.1 Actinomycetes bacterium | reverse complement strand
GGCGGCCCCCGTCCGGCACGCGATGGCGCGCCTGCCCGCTTCCGCCGTGACGGCGAGGGGCGCCCCGCCCGCTCCGGTGAGGCTGGGCGCAACCGCGACGGCAAGTCGCAGCGCAGCGACCGCGATTCGCGCCCGGGCCGTGTCGACCGCGACGCGCGCCCCGCGTACGGTGACCGCGACCGCCGTCCGCCTCGCGGAGATGCCCGACCGGCTCGCGGTGATCGCGAGGGACGTCCCGCCTGGGGCGATCGAGACCGTGACGCGCGTCCCGCGCGCGGTGGTCGTGACAGCGGAGCCCGGGAGGGCTTCCGCGGCTCACGCTCCCGTGACGACCAGCGCTTCGCCTCGTCGCGCCCCCCGCAGGACGAGCGCCCCCACCACGACGACCCGACGATCCCCGAGGACGTCACCGCGAATCAGCTCGACAAGGTCGCTCGCGCCGAGCTCAAGACGCTGAGCAAGGAGAACGCCGACTGGGTCGCTCGTCACCTGGTGATGGCGGCGAAGCTCATCGACACCGATCCGGAGCTCGCCCACAAGCATTCGCTCGCCGCAACGCGACGCGCAGGCCGCATCGGCGTCGTCCGCGAGACCGCTGCGATCACCGCCTATGCGACGGGCGACTTCGCCCTCGCGCTGCGCGAGCTGCGCACCTACCGTCGCATCACGGGTCGCGACGATCAGCTTCCGCTGATGGTCGACTCGGAGCGTGGTGTCGGTCGTCCGCAGGCGGCGCTCGAGCTCGGACGCTCGGTTCCGCGCGAGACGCTCGAGCCGGCTGTGCAGGTTGCTCTCGCGATCGCCATGTCGGGTGCGCGTCTGGATCTCGGGCAGCCTGACCTCGCTCTCGTCGAGCTGCAGATCCCGCAGCTCGACCCCGAGCGCGCGTTCTCGTGGAGTCCTGCGCTGTTCGACGCCTATGCGACCGTTCTCGATGAACTGGGGCGCGAGGAGGAGGCCGAGCAGTGGTGGCAGCGATCGGATCGCGCCACGATCGCGCTCGAGCAGGCCGCTGTCCCCGAAGGCCAGGACACCGTCGAGATCATCGAGGAGTTTCTCGAGTTCGACGAGGATGTCGACGGCGCCGAGATCGCATCCTCGGAGCCGATCGCCGATGGTGCTGAGGCGGGTGCGACCGAGTGACGACGGTCGCAGGTGCCGCCCCGCTCGACGGGGTGGATGTGCTCCTCGCTGACCTCGACGGGGTCGTGTACGCGGGGCCGAACCCGATTCCGCATGCGGTGGAGTCTCTGCGGGCGGCTGCGGGCCGCGGCACGCGCGTCGGGTTCCTCACGAACAACGCGGCGCGCACCCCGATGGCGGTCGCCGAGCACCTGCGAGAGCTCGGTCTCTCCACCGAGTCCGACGATGTGGTGACGAGCCCGCAGGCCGCCATGACGCTGCTCGCTGAGCTCGTCCCTGCGGGCTCGACGATCCTCGTGGTCGGCGGCGAGGGCATCACGTTCGAGCTGGAGCGCGCCGGGTATCGCATCACCCGCTCGGCCGACGACGCTCCCGCCGCTGTCGTGCAGGGTTTCGCGCCCCACGTGGGCTGGGCCGACCTCGCGGAGGCGGCATTCGCACTCGCGGGTGGCGACGACGGGATCCCGTGGGTCGCCACGAACACCGACTGGACGATCCCGCAGGCACGCGGCACGGCTCCCGGCAATGGCACCCTGGTGTCGGCGGTGCACACCGCGGTGGGGCGCCTTCCGGTGGTCGCAGGCAAGCCCGAGAAGCCGATCTTCGACGCCGCGGTGGCGCGCTTCGCCGCGCAGAAACCGCTTTTCGTGGGAGACCGGCTCGACACGGACATCATGGGGGCTGTGCGCGCCGGGATGGATTCCGCCCTTGTGCTCACCGGCATCGACGGCCCGAAGCAGCTGCTGGCGGCGGCGCGCGACTCCCGTCCCACCTTCATCGTCGAGGATCTGCGCGGGCTTTTCGAGCCGTATCCGGAGACCGTCGATGAGACCGATGCGCGCGGTGTGCGCTTTGTGAGCGTCGGTGACGCCGTCGTACGGCACCAGGGCTCGAGCCTGCGCATCGCGGTGGCGGGCACGCCGATCAATCTGCTGCGCGCCGCATGTGCCGCCGTGTGGGGCGCGGGTGTGCCGATCTACGCGCTCGACATCGAGCCCGACCTATATTCGACTCATGACTGACGAGGTGTCGACGACCGGCGTTGCGGAACGCGGCGATGAGCCGAGTGCTCTCGTGTCGCGACTGCGACTCATCGAGGACCAGCCGCTCGCGGATCGCGCTGCGGCTCTCGCGCAGATCCACGACGAGCTGCGGGCGCGCCTGGAGTCGGGCGACTCGCCGCGCGCTCATGCCTGAGAAGCAGGCGGGGTCGAGCGATACGGTGCGGCTCGACGCCGAGCTGGTGCGCCGCGGGCTCGCGCGCTCGCGCGCGACCGCGGCGGAGGCGATCGCGGCGGGCCTGGTGCGCGTCGACGGCCGTGAGGTCATTAAGGCGTCGGTGAAGGTCGATGCGGCGAGCTCGATCGAGGTGGAGGGCGCAGACCATTATGTGAGCCGTGGCGCGCACAAGCTCCTCGGTGCGCTCGACGCCTTCCGGGTGGACCCGGCGGGCCGTGTCGCGATCGACGCCGGCGCGTCGACGGGGGGATTCACCCAGGTGCTCCTCGAGCGCGGTGCGGCGCGCGTGCTCGCGGTGGATGTCGGGCACGGGCAGCTCGCTCCAACGG
>JAEYUT010000097.1 GCA_023432305.1 Actinomycetes bacterium | reverse complement strand
GCCGGGGACAGGCTTGCGACGATTCGCCGCCTGCTTGATGATCTCTCCGCGCACCGCACGCGCCACAGCGGCCCCGGCAACGTAGTCGAAGCGGATGATGGCGCGTGCACGCCCCTCCACGATCCGCTCCCCCAGCATCTGCGCCTCGGGCGGCAGCGCCTCCCGCGCTGCCGCGACCGCGTCGGGGAAGCCGTCGAGCGTCGCCACGCGCACCGCAGGCGGGAACGAAAGAGCGCGGCGGTCCTCGAGCTCCGCCCGCGCGAAACCTGCGACGTTCCCCGTCGCGAGGGCCGTCGCCAGACGCCCGCCGACCCCCACGAGCATCACCTTCGCATCATCGGCCGCGAGGGCCGCGGCGTCCGACCACCACCTCATGCAGTCCTCCGCGATCCGGAGAGTCTCACGGGCCACCATCCGCTCTCCGTCGAGCAGCAGGACCGCCCGGTAGCCGCCTGCGGCGATCGGCTCCGCACCGCGCGTCGCGACCACGAGCGCAGGGCGCTCGTCGACCTCGAGGATGCGCCGCTCGCCGTCGGCGATCACGATGCGGGCGCCCGGGAACGCGCGACCGAGTTCATCCGCCGTGCGCACGGTGCCGGCGCCCACGCGTGCGAGCTTCGACGACCCGCAATCGGAGCAGCGGAACGAGCGCTCCGCGACCCCGCACCACAGACACTCCGGCACAGCGCCCTGGCGCGGCTGCCGCAGGGGGCCCGTGCAGCGACGGCACCGTGCCGCCATGCCGCATTCGCCGCATTTGAGGCCCGGCGAGTACCCGGGCCGCGCCACCTGCACGAGCACGGGACCCTTCTTCACCGCCTCGGCGGCCTCACGCCACGCCATACTGGGGATGCGCGCGAACTGGTCGGCCTCGGAGGCGGTGGCGTTCGCCGTCGCGACCACGCGCGGATGCCGTGGCCGCAGCGGCGAGACCTCGGTGAGCCACCCGAGCTCCACAAGGCGCTGCACCTCGGTGGTGCGCGTGTGACCCGCGAAGACGAGCGCACAGCCCTGCTGCTCGCGGCGCACGAGGGCGGCGTCTCGGGCGTGCACGTAGGGCGCAAGCTGCTCCGAGAGCAGCGGATCGCCGTCGTTCCAGACCGCGAGGAGGCCGAGGTTCGCGGCGGGCGCATACACGGCGGAGCGGTTGCCGAGGATCACGACCGGCTCCTCCCCCATCGCCCGCAGCATGCCGCGATAGCGCTCCGGGTCGGGCTGGGAGGCGTCGATGCGCACGATCCGGTCGGTGGGCAGGAGCGAGCCGAGCACAGCCTCCAACTGACGCGCGTCGCGATGATCGGGCACCACGAGGATCGCGGAGGCGCCCCCGTGCACGGTGCGCGCGGCCAGCTGCCCGAGGGTGCGCGCCCAGCGCCCCACCCACGCCTCTCCGACCTGCACGACGCCCGCGTCGACGGCCAGCGCGGAGCGCCCGCCGCTGAGCGCGGCGGTCACGACCTCAGGATCGTAGCCCTCGACCTCCGGAGCGTCGCCGGTGAGCGGAGCAAGTCCGAGCTTGCCCGCCTCGCGCGCAGCAAGCCACGACTTCTCGACGCGCACCTGACGCTTCGGGATCGCGAGGCGGAGCACATCGATCGCCGACCCGGCAGCGCGGTCGGCGACGGCGCGAGCGAGGCGCCAGACCTCGGGACGCAGCACCTCCACCGTCGACACGAGCTCGTCGATGTCGGACAGCGGGCCGGGGAACTCCTGCTGTTCCGCGAGTTCCACGACGAAGCCCTGTGTCATCCGCTGCGCGGTCCGCAGCGGCACCGACACACGCACACCGGGGACCACCCCGTGCATCCCCTCCGGGATGCGGTAGTCGAGCAGGCGGTCGAGCTGCGGCAGCGGCGTCTCGAGGATGACGCGCGCGATCGTCGGCGGCTCAGCGCGCGAAGCGTCAGCCGCCCCCACGGTCACAGCCCGGCGGCGCTGCGCAGATCGTCGGCGCGGTCCGTGCGCTCCCACGTGAAGTCGGGAAGCTCGCGACCGAAGTGGCCGTAGGCCGCCGTCTGGGCGTAGATCGGACGCAGCAGGTCGAGGTCGCGGATGATCGCGGCCGGGCGAAGGTCGAAGACCTCGCGGATCGCGCGAGTGATGTCCTCGTCAGGGATGACGCCCGTTCCGAACGTCTCCACGTAGAGACCCACGGGCGCCGCCTTGCCGATGGCGTAGGCGACCTGCACCTCGAGGCGCTCAGCGAGACCCGCGGCGACCGCGTTCTTGGCGACCCACCGCATCGCGTACGCAGCCGAGCGGTCGACCTTCGACGGGTCCTTGCCGGAGAACGCGCCACCGCCATGACGGGAGGCGCCGCCGTAGGTGTCGACGATGATCTTGCGGCCCGTGAGGCCGGCGTCACCCTGCGGCCCGCCGATCTCGAAGCGGCCTGTCGGGTTGATGTAGCGCTCGGCATCACGCCACGGCAGGTCGATGCGCTCGAGCACGGGTTCGACCACGAGCTCGAACAGCTCGCGGCGGATCTGCTCGTTGGTGACCTTCGGGGAGTGCTGAGCCGACATCACGATCGTCTCGATCGTCTTCGGGGTGACGCCGTCGTACCCGACCGTCACCTGGGTCTTGCCGTCGGGGCGCAGATAGTCGACGAGCCCCTCGTGACGCACCTCGCTGAGGCGCTCGGCGAGGCGGTGGGCGACCCAGATGGGAAGCGGCATGAGCTCGGGGGTCTCGCGGGTGGCATAGCCGAACATGATGCCCTGGTCGCCGGCGCCCTGCTTGTCGAGGTCGTCGACACTCGTGCCCTCACGGGTCTCGAACGCGTCGTCGACGCCCTGGGCGATGTCGGGAGACTGTCCGCCGATCGACACGGAGACTCCGCAGGAGCGGCCATCGAACCAGACATCGGAGGAGTCGTAGCCGATCTCGGTGATGCACTTGCGGACGATCTGAGGGATCTCGACATATCCGCTTGTCGTGACCTCACCTGCGACGTGCACGAGTCCGGTGGTCACGAGGGTCTCGACGGCGACGCGCGCGTTGGGGTCGACCGTGAGGAGCGCGTCCAGGATCGAGTCGCTCACCTGATCGCAGAGCTTGTCGGGGTGCCCCTCGGTGACGGACTCGGAGGTGAAGAGACGCAGAGAAGTGCTCACGGACAGCCTGTTCCAGTGTTTCGAAGGGGGTGGGTCAGCGGACGACGTCGAGGATCGCGTGGGCGACCTCGAGCTTCGCGCCCCGGGACTCGGTCACTATATCGCCCGCCTGGGACAGCAGAAGGATGCTGTTGCTCTCGGTTGCGAAGCCCTCGGTCCAGCCGACCCTGTTGAGGACGAGGTAGTCGCAGCCCTTGCGCGCGATCTTCGCGCGACCGAGCGCGAGGAGGGCGTCGTCGTCAGGTTCCGTCTCGGCGGCGAAGCCGATGACGAGCTGGTCCCGGGGACGGCTTGCCGCGAGCTCCGCGAGGATGTCGGGGTTCTTCACCAGACGCAGCACGAGCTCGTCGCCCTGCGTCTCCTTCTTGATCTTGGCGTCGGCGACGCTCACGGGCCGATAGTCGGCGACAGCGGCAGCCATGATGACGACATCCGCGAAGGTCGCCTCCTCGAGCATCGCGTCCCGCAGCTGCGCGGCCGTCTCGACCTCGCGGAGCGTGACGCCCCGCGGCGCGGGAACCTCGAGGTGCGCGGCGACGAGCACCACATCCGCGCCGCGGGCGGCGGCCGCCTCCGCGAGAGCTGTGCCCTGCCTGCCGCTCGAGCGATTGCCGAGGAAGCGCACCGGATCGAGCGGCTCGCGCGTGCCCCCGGCGCTCACGACGATCCGGCGACCCACGAGGTCCCGCGGCCCCACGACAGCGAGGGCCGCTGCGGCGATCTCCGCCGGCTCGGCCATGCGCCCCACGCCCGAGTCCGACCCGGTCAGCTGTCCGGAGGCGGGGCCGACCACATGCACGCCGCGCGCGCGAAGGGTCTCGACGTTGTGCTGCGTCGCCGGGTTCTGCCACATCTCGGTGTGCATCGCCGGGGCGACCACGAGCGGCGCCTCCGAGGCGAGGATCGTCGTGCCGAGCAGGT
>JAEYUT010000063.1 GCA_023432305.1 Actinomycetes bacterium | reverse complement strand
GGGATGCGTTCTGCCGTGTCCCCGGTGCGGTGATCGACGGGGACGACGGCTCCGTCGCCACCGACCACTACCACCGGTATCCCGAGGATGTCGCGCTCATGAAGAGGCTGGGCCTCGATGCCTACCGGTTCTCGATCTCGTGGGCACGGGTGAGGCCGGATGACGCGGGCGTGAACCCGGTGGGGCTCGCCTTCTACGACCGGCTCGTGGATGAGCTGCTCGCCGCCGGCATCCGCCCCTGGCCGACGCTCTACCACTGGGACATGCCGCAGGCCCGTGAGGAGCTCGGCGGTTGGCCCGCCCGCGAGACGGCGGAGCGGTTTGCCGAATACGCCCTCGCGGTGTACGGGAAGCTGGGCGACCGTCTCGACACCTGGACGACGCTCAACGAGCCGTGGTGCTCGTCGTTCCTGTCGTACACGGCGGGAGCCCACGCGCCCGGGCACTATTCCGCGTCCGAGGGGGTCGCCGCGGCGCACCACCTGCTGCTGGCCCACTCCCTCACCGCGCGCGAGCTGCGTGCCGCCGGGGCGGCCGCGGTGGGCATCACCCTCAACCTGGCACCGGTGCGCGCGCTGCGCCCTGCCGATCCGGGGGATCAGGATGCGGCACGCCGCATCGACGGGCTGTTCAACCGGTTCTTCCTGGAGCCGCTGTTCCGCGGCGACTACCCCGACGACCTGCGCGCCGATATGGCGCCGTTCG
The DNA here is from genome assembly GCA_023432305.1 of Actinomycetes bacterium. GTDB lineage: Bacteria > Actinomycetota > Actinomycetes > Actinomycetales > Microbacteriaceae > Homoserinibacter. Next base: position 2,378 of record JAEYUT010000063.1, on the reverse strand, counting down.
GACTCGACGAGGTGGTGCAGGATGGCGACCTCGCGCTCATCCAGAACTCCGCCGACTTCCTGGGGGTGAACTACTACCACGGCGAGCTCGTCTCGACCCTCGAACCCCCTGTGCCCCTGCAGCAGGACGCACCCACCCCGCGCCCCGTCCATTCGTCGTGGCCGGGCGCCGAGTTCGTGAAGTTCCACCCGAGCGGCGCCCCCACGACCGCGATGGGCTGGGAGATCCAGCCGTACGGCCTCACCGAGCTGCTCGCCCGTGTGCAGCGCGACTACACGGGCGAACGGGGAATCCCCCTGTACGTCACCGAGAACGGTGCCGCCTTCGACGACCGAGTATCAACGGACGGCACTGTGCACGACGGCCGCCGCGTCTCGTTCGTGCTCGCCCACCTCGACGCCGTCTCCGCCGCCATCGACGCTGGCATCGACGTGCGCGGCTACTTCTACTGGTCGCTGCTCGACAACTTCGAATGGGCGTGGGGCTACCACAAGCGCTTCGGCATCATCCGCGTCGACTACGACACCCTCGAGCGCACCATCAAAGACTCGGCGCGCGCCTACCGCGATGCGATCGCGGGGGTGCGAGGTTAGGGGACGGGTGGGGTGGGCTGAGCCACCGCCGCCTCAGCCCCTGGCGACGGCCCTGGGGAACGATGCCGCCAGAAGGTCAGCGGTGGCCGCGATGTCGCAGGCCGCGTCCGTCGGCGTCTGCAGCATCTTCAGGAGCTTTCCTGGCCACAGGACATCAACTCCCCCGATGGCGAACTCTCCGCCGAACAGCGGCCAGTCCGCGTCCACGAAACACAGCACACCCCGGACCGGGACGTCCTCGACGACGGCTCGGACGCGTTCCACCTGGCGGAGCACACCGCCCACGAGATTCGACCGATCGCGCCCGCCGACGAGCAGGGTTTCAGTCCGCGGGCGGATGATTCCGCCCTCCACGCGCAGGCTCGGGCGCTTGTCGCGATACCTCTTCGCATCGACGACCCACACTCCGTGCCCCGTGACGACCAGGTGGTCGATGTTCGCCCTGGTTCGCGGAATTCGACGGTCGTGAAGAGCGCGAAGGGCATCTGATGCGATGGAGTCGAGGTGGCGCGCCACCTTCTCCTCGCCTGCTGCGCCGACCGCCCACGCTCTCGTCGACTGACGCTCGGGTGTCAACGCGACGGCGATCGAACCGATCCTGCCCTCGCCCCAGGTCTGGCGCACCCGCGCCTCGTCTTTCGCCTTGCGGCGCTCGTATTCGGAGCGTGCCGACCCGCCCGCGGAGCCACCTTCGTCAACCCGGTCAACCATTAGTCTCGCCCTCCAGAACCACACACCGATAGCGCCCCCGGGTCATGCCCACGTAGAGCACGTCGTCCCAGTCGATTCCCGTCGACTCGACCCACTGGCGCGCGGCGCCATCGATGTCGGTGAGGACGACGGCCTCCGCATCCAGGCCCTTGAACTTGAAGATCGAACGCCAGCGGATGCCGCCCCCGCCCGGTGCGGCCAGCTGCGTGCGCAGCCAGCGTTCGTCGGGAGAGACTTCCGGCCGCGCGAGCAGCGAGCCGACAAGCGACGACCGCTCGCCGAACGGGCTCAGCACGACGATCTCGTGAGGTTCGTGGTGCTCGAGCAGGCCCTTCAGCGCATGTGCGAGAGCCGCCGACTCGTGACCCGCCGCCACCTCGACGCGCTCGAGACCGCCCGGGGTCGCCTCGCGAAGAAGGTGCCGCGTGAAGCCCAGCCCTCGCCCGAGACGATTCTCAGCGGACCGGATGATGGAGGGCGCATTCCGGCAGTTGCGCCGCAGCCTCACCCGGACGAGATCCGGGATCGCCGCCTTCACCACGTCGAACGCGCTCACCGACGCTCCGGGTGTGCGCAGAATCTGCTGTCGGTCATCTCCCGCGAAGATCATCACCGTGCCATCGGCAGAGCCGGTCCCAGCGAGAGCGAACAGAAGCTCCACGAGGAGGGGGTTGCTCGCCGTGTCCTGGAACTCGTCCACGAGGATCGCTTCGTACGAACCCAGGTACGGCTTCTCACGCAGCGCGGCGAGCGCCCGCTCCGGAAGCTCACGTCGATACCAGTCGTCTCCGGCCCCCGGCGGATTCGTCGGCTCGCCGACGAGCTGCAGCATGAGGCTGTTGAGGTCGAACACCTCCACCTCAGGGCGCCCGACGAGCAGCCGGAGCTCGTCCGCCATCAGCACGTTCCAGCACGTGACGAGCGTGCGCGTGCCCTTCCTGCCGAGTCTGCGCGCGGCCGTCGCGAGGAGGAGGCTCTTGCCGGTGCCCGCGGGCCCGTCGAAGAACACGTGCGGGTTGTCCTCCACGAGTTCCAGCGCGAACTCCTGCTCCTCGATGAGCGTGCGTTCGGCGA
>JAEYUT010000030.1 GCA_023432305.1 Actinomycetes bacterium | reverse complement strand
GTCGAGCAGGCCGAGGTTCGCCGGCCGGGCTGCGCCGTCGCCCAGGAACCCGAGGACACCCAGGCGGTAGGTGACGTTGACCACGACGACGTTTTGTTCGGCGACGAGGCGGGTGGGGTCGTGCAGCGGGTTGTCGCCGCCGCCCGCGACGTACGAGCCGCCGTGCACGAAAACCATGACCGGCAGGGCCGCGTCGGGTGCTGCATCCGCGGGGATCGTGACCGACAGGCGCAGGCAGTCCTCGGAGGCGGGCATGGGGGCGGCGCCCGCCCCCAGCAGCTTCTCGAGACGCTCGACGCGCGGCTGCGGGCTCACGGGCGACCAGCTCGTCGCGTCGAGAGGCGCCGTCCGGTCGGGTGCGGGCGTGGGCGCGGCGAAGCGCGCGGCGGTGCCGTACGGGATGCCGGTGGCGCGCACGACATCGTGGTCGCTCCAGCCGACGATCGGGCCGCTCGGGGCGGCGAAGGAGGTGCGGGTGGCCGTCATACCGCTCAGTATGTCGGCTTTGGACGTACCCTCGGAAGGGTGAGCTCTCCCATCCTGTTCAGCGTCGAACGCGGCCTCGCCCGGATCACCCTCAACCGCCCGAATCGACTCAACGCATTCGACGCCTCCATGGCCCACGCATGGGTCACCGCAACGCGCCAGGCGACGACGCGCGACGACGTGCGCGCGGTTCTCATCGACGCGACCGGTCCCGCATTCTGTGCAGGCGGTGACGTGCGCGCGATGAGCGAGATGTCATCCGGGGCGGTCATCACCGAGCTCGCGCAGGTGATCAACATCGGCATCCGCTCGCTCGTCGGATCTCGGGTGCCGGTCGCGGTCGCCGCGCACGGCACCACCGTCGGAGGGGGCCTCGGCATCCTGCTGTCGGCCGACTACGCGGTCGTCGGCGACGGCTCGAAGCTGGGCAGCCGCTACGCGAACATGGGGCTGACGCCCGACCTGTCCGTGTCGGCCCAGCTCGCCCGCGCTGTGGGGGAGCGCCGTGCGCTGCAGCTCGTGCTCTCGGACCGACTGCTGTCGGGTGCCGAAGCCGTGGAGTGGGGCCTCGCTGCAGAGGTCGTGGCGGAAGACGAGATCGCCGCCCGCGCGGAGGCGGTCGCCCGCACATGGATCGACGGCGCCGCGGGTGCCTACGGGCAGGCGAAGCGCCTCATCCGCGACGCCGCGTCGCGCACCTTCGCGGAGCAGCTTGCGGTGGAGGCGCACATGATCGGCACCGCCTTCGACACCGCCGACGCGCAGGAGCTGATCGCGAAGTTCTCCGCCCGCTGAGCCGGCAGTCGGCTCCGCTGCTCAGCGCTTGAACGCAGCGACCAGGCCGCTCAGCAGCGAGATCGCGAGCAGCACGGCCGCCGCGACCGCGAGCGGCTGCTGGTACCAGGTCTCGAGCGACACCTCGCCCCAGGAGAGCACCGGGGCGATCGCGATCTGCGCGATGAGCAGGAAGAGCACGGCGCTCGCCGCGGCGCCCGACAGGATCGACAGCTTGAACATACGCCCACGATAGTCGGCGTCCGAGGGGCGATGTCAGGCTCGCGGCCTACACTTCTGCACGTGCAGGGCCGGCTGCTCCGTCTTCATGAGGAGCTCACTGTGCGACACCACATCCAGGACGCCCACGACGCCCGCGATCGGGCGGCCCGCGCCCCCGCGACCACCTGGCATCCGATGCTCGCCGCCGACGAGGTGGAGCCGGGCATCTGGCTCATGCGCGCCTGGGATGCGAAACCGTACGCGATCGTGCGCGCTCTCGAGATCGGCCCGGAGCGCGGCTATCGCGCCACCACATGGGCGGACGCGCCCGCAGATCGCGAGCTCATCGGATACTGGCGCACCTTCCGTGCCGCGTGCATGGGCGCGCACCGCGCGTATCTGCGCACCCACGGAGCGGGGCGCGCATCGAATCGCGACCGGCCGCTGTGGGGGTGACGCCTCTAGCGGGGCCCGGACGTCATCCCGCCCAGCCCGTGCTGATGCGTGTCCTGCGTTTCGGCTGCGGTGGCCGGATTCACGCCGCCGTCCTCGGTGGGGCTGATGGTCGGGTAGTGCGGCTGCTCAGGCAGCTCATCCTCGCCGCGCTCCGAGGCGGGCGGCAGGTGATCCTGGGGCTTGCGGATGTGGTCGTCGTGTTCGTGTTCGGTCATGCATCCAGCCTCGGATCCAGGCGCGCGCTGGGCCAGGGGCTTGCGCGTCGCGCGGTGTGCGCTCACGGCTCCCGGTTGGCGTCCGGTCGGATCGTGAGGGTCATCCCGAGGGGGTCGTCGGTCGCCGCCGTGAAGCCGAGCGTCTCGTAGACCCCTGTCGCCTCGGGGCTCGCGAAGAGCCCGATGACCGCCTCGGCGGGCGCGAGCGCGCGGATGCGCTCGAGCAACTGGGTGACGAGCATGGACGCCACGCCCTGGTCGGAGGCGTCGGGGCGCACCATCACGTCGTGGATCGAGAAGTAGCGGACACCGTCGCCGACGGTGCGGGCGACCCCCACCACGCGATCGCCGTCGAGTGCGACCACACCGGCGAGCGAGGCCTGGAGCGCGCGTCCGATCGTCGGCCAGTCGAAGTGATCGATCCATCCGACGGATTCGGCGACCGATCGGAACTCCTCGACGGTCGGCGGCCGATGCTCGAAGCGGATCATCCGGGCACTGTAGCCGAGGGTCCTCGGTGACGGCCGCGGCATAGCGAAAGCCCCGCACGAGGCGGGGCTTTCGAGTGGCGGTACCGGTGGGATTTGAACCCACGGATGGCGTGAACCATCACATGTTTTCGAGACATGCTCCTTCGGCCGCT
>JAEYUT010000374.1 GCA_023432305.1 Actinomycetes bacterium | reverse complement strand
CCGAGTCGGTGCGGCGTCGCGCCTCGACGCCCGCGCTGTTGGCGTAGAGCGTGAAGAAGTAGTAGCTCGACCACAGCGGCAGCATGAGCTCGCGCACGCCCTGGCGGATGCCCTCCTCTGTGACGATGAGGTTGCCGCCGCGGATGACGGATCCCGAGAGCAGGAACCAGCGCATCGCATCCGCGCCGTCGCGGTCGAAGACCTCGGAGACGTCCGGGTAGTTGCGCAGCGACTTCGACATCTTCTGGCCGTCGTTGCCGAGCACGATGCCGTGGCTGAGCACGTTCGTGAACGCGGGGCGGTCGAACAGCGCCGTCGAGAGCACGTGCAGCGTGTAGAACCAGCCGCGCGTCTGGCCGATGTACTCGACGATGAAGTCGGCGGGGCTGTGCGAGTCGAACCATTCGCGGTTCTCGAACGGGTAGTGCACCTGCGCGAACGGCATCGAACCGGAGTCGAACCACACATCGAGCACGTCCTCGATGCGGCGCATCGTCGACTGGCCGGTCGGGTCGTCGGGGTTCGGGCGCGTCAGCTCGTCGATGTAGGGGCGGTGCAGATTCGGCTCGCCGTTCTCATCGAGCGGCAGACGGCCGAAGTCGCGCTCGAGCTCCTCGAGCGAGCCGTACACGTCGATGCGCGGATACTCGGGGTTGTCCGACTTCCACACCGGGATGGGGCTGCCGAAGTAGCGGTTGCGGCTGATCGACCAGTCGCGCGCGTTCGCGAGCCACTTGCCGAACTGGCCGTCCTTGACGTTCTCGGGAACCCAGTTGATCTGCTGGTTGAGCTCGCCCATGCGGTCGCGGAACTCGGGCACGCGCACGAACCAGCTCGACACGGCCTTGTAGATGAGCGGCTGACGGCAGCGCCAGCAGTGCGGGTAGCTGTGCTCGTAGCTGCGCTGCTGCAGCAGGCGCTTCTCGGCGCGCAGCTTCTGGGTGAGGGGCTTGTTGGCCTCGTCCCAGCGCTCGCCCGCGACATCCGTCACCGCGGGGAGGAAGCGACCCGCGTCGTCGAGGGAGAGCACCGTGGGGATGCCGGCCTGGGCGCAGACGACCTGGTCGTCCTCACCGTAGGCGGGCGCCTGGTGCACGATGCCGGTTCCCTCGCCGGTGGCGACATAGTCGGCCACGAGGATGTGGAACGCGTGGGGGCCGTACTCCTCGACGTAGTAGTCGAAGAGGCGGTCGTAGGCGACGCCGTCGAGCTCGGCGCCGCCATAGCGACGCGGCTCGATGGCCCCCCGCAGCTCCTCGAGGCTCGCGTAGCCGAGGTCCTTGACGTACGCGCCCACGGTGTCGGCGGCGAGCAGGTAGCGCGCCGCTCCCCCCTCGGAGCCGTCCGCGGCACCCGCGGGGCCGGCGGGAACGACGACGTACTCCACCTCGGGACCGACCGCGAGCGCGGCGTTCGTGGGAAGCGTCCAGGGCGTCGTCGTCCAGGCGAGCGCGTTCACCGCGGTGAGGCCGAGCGCCTCCGCCTTCTCGCCGACGAGCGGGAACGTCACGGTGACGGACTGGTCCTGACGCATCTTGTAGACGTCGTCGTCCATCCGCAGCTCGTGGTTCGACAGCGGCGTCTCGTCGTTCCAGCAGTACGGCAGGACCCGGAAGCCCTCATAGGCGAGGCCCTTGTCGTACAGCTGCGTGAACGCCCAGATGACCGACTCCATGAAGGTCACATCGAGCGTCTTGTAGTCGTTCTCGAAGTCGACCCAGCGGGCCTGGCGGGTGACGTAGTCCTCCCACTCCTGCGTGTAGCGCAGCACCGACTCACGCGCCTTCGCGTTGAAGGTGCCGATGCCCATCTCCTCGATCTCGGCCTTCGTGGTGATGCCGAGCTGGCGCATCGCCTCGAGCTCGGCGGGGAGACCGTGCGTGTCCCAGCCGAAGCGACGGTGCACCTGCTTGCCGCGCATCGTCTGGAAGCGCGGGAAGACATCCTTCGCGTAGCCGGTGAGAAGGTGCCCGTAGTGCGGCAGGCCGTTGGCGAACGGCGGGCCGTCGTAGAAGACCCACTCGGTGCAGCCTTCGCGCTGATCGATCGACGCCTGGAAGGTGCCGTCGCCCTTCCAGAAGGCGAGGATGCCCTTCTCGATGTCGGGGAAGCGCGGAGATGCGGGAACGCCGTCGGTGCTCGCGTGGCGGGGATAGCTCATGTGGTCCGTCCGTGTGGTCGCTCGGATGTTCTCCACGAGGACGACGGATGCCGCGGTACCACCTCGCTTGCCGCCCCGGTGAGGAGACGACCGCTCGTTGACGCGATGACGGGCGCACCCGCTCGGTTCTACTGGGCCGTGGGCGCGAGGCCGGCGGGCTGTTCTTCCGAGGACTCCCCGGTGATGGCCGGATCGATGTCGTTGCCGCTCAGTCTAGCGTGATCCGCCCTCCTCGCGGGCGCGACGGATGTGGCTGCGCGCATGCGCGACGGCGCTCGGCAGGTCGTCGAAGAGGTGGTTCTCGTGGCGCAGCGAGCGGATGACGCCGACGCGCTCCGCGAGCGCCATGTGCTGGGGCGGGATGCCTTTCACGAGCACCGTGATGCCGCGTCTCTCGAGGGCGGTGATGAGCTCGGTGATCACCTGGGCTCCCGTGGAGTCGATCAGCTGCAGCTGCGACATCCGGATGATGACGACCTCGACGTCCCGCAGCTCGGAGATCCGCTCGAGCATGCGCTCAGCGGCACCGAAGAACAGGGCGCCTTCGAGGCGGAACAGGGCGATGCGCTCGTCTCCGTGCTCGATGGCGCCGGGAAGCTCCTCGCGGTGCACGCCGCTGGTGGCCGCGAGCGAGCGCAGGGCGAAGAAGGCGGCGAACGCGATGCCGATGAGCACCGCGTAGATGAGGTCGACGCTCACGGTGATGAGCGCGGTGACGACGAACACGGTCGCCGCCGCCGGGGACGAGGTGACGACGGCGCGCACGGTGCGCGGGCCCACCATCCGCACGGCGGTGACCATGAGCACGCCCGCGAGGGCGGCGAGCGGGATGTGGG
>JAEYUT010000361.1 GCA_023432305.1 Actinomycetes bacterium | reverse complement strand
GGGATGGAGGGGCGCTACGCCGACATCACGGTGCGCACCGCGGATGGACGCGAGGCGCGTGCGCGCGTGGATGATGCCCGCGGCTCGTGGACGCGGCCGCTGACGTCGGCCGAGGTCGACGAGAAGTTCCTCGCGTGCACGGGGGGCGTCTGGGGCGAGGGGGCGGCGCGGTCCGCCCTCGCGGCGCTGCGCGATCCGTCGGCCGACATCTCGGGGTGGATGCCGGGCGCCCAGGCCTGAGCTGCGGTTAGCTACCGGAGGTCTTCGGCGAACATCTGCACGCGGATGTCGCGGGCGGTCGCGAAGTGGTCGTAGGCGATCTGGTAGGCGGCGTCCGCGTCGCGGTCGGCGATCGCCTCGACGAGGGCGACGTGCTCGTCGTGGGCCACCGGGCCGCGCCCGGGGGCGCTGAGGGTGGGGCGGTTGCCGGAGTAGCGCGAGAGGTGCAGGTTGACGCGATCCAGCAGGTCGCTGAGCGCCTCGTTGTGGGCCGCGCGCTGGATGTGCTGGTGGAACAGGCGGCTGTGGCGCACGAGCTCGGCGGGGTCGCCGGTGATGGCGGCGCCCTGGTTGAGCGTGGCGCGCAGCAGGCGCACGTCGTGATCGGTGCGACGCTCGGCTGCGGTGCGGGCGGAGAGGGCTTCGAGCGACATGCGCACTTCGTAGATGTCGAGGATCTCCTCGGCGCTGTATTCGCGCACCACGAGCCCGCGCTCGCCCCACACGACGAGGCCGTCCTGCTCGAGTCGGCGCAGCGCCTCGCGAACGGGGGTGCGGCTGACTTCGCACCAGGCGGCGAGCGTGGATTCGACGAGGGGAGCTCCGGGCTCGAGTTCGCCGCTGACGATGGCGTCGCGGATCTTCTCGTAGGGAGTCGGCTTGGTGGCGGTCGTGCTCGCCATGGAGTCCTCGTTTCGGCCCCGATCCGGTCGGGGCTGGTGGTGGGCGCTGACCGTTCGACTCTACCGGCGGTATACGACTGGACACCACTTCGGCTCGGTCGGGTGGAAGCCGAGGTACAGAATGTGGACACCGCCATGCTACGGTATACAGCGGTATATAGCCGTACATCCTGAGACGGGAGCTACAACAATGGGGTATGTCAGCCAGACGCTGTGCCTGTCGCACAGCCCGGGGTTCGCGCGTGACGACGAAGAGCAGTTCGGAGACGTCTTCCGCAGCGGTCTGCGCGAAGTGCGCGACGCCGTCAAGGAGTTCGCGCCGACGCTCGTGATCTTCTTCGGATCCGACCACCGCCGCTCGTTCACCGAGATCCTTCCCTCGATCTCCGTCGTGTACTCGGCCGAAGGCCTCGGCGACCTCCGCTCGCCCACCGGCGAGTACGACGTCCCCACCGAGCTCGCCAAGGAGCTCACCGCAGAGCTCATCGCGCGCGACTTCGACATCGCCATCACGCGCCGAGTCGCGCTCGACCACGGATTCGGCCAGACCGTCGCCGACGTCATCGGCCCGCTCGACTCCGTGCCGATCATCCCCATCTTCATCAACTGCGCCACCCCGCCGCTCGGCCGCCCCGCACGCGCCATCGCGCTCGGGCACGCCATCCGCGAGATCCTCTCGACGCGCGACGAGCGCGTGCTGTTCATCGGATCCGGCGGCCTCTCGCACAACCCGCCCACCCTCGCGCTCGTCGACGAAGGGCTCTCCGAGGAGGAGCGCCGCGCCATCAGCGCCCAGCACCGCGAAGCCGCCAAGGACGCCATCCGCCCCGAATGGGACGAGTGGTTCCTCGCACAGCTCGGCCAGGAGGACACCGCGTGGGCGGAAGCGCTCACCCAGGACGACCTCAACCCGGCCGGCGTCGGCGTGAACGAGGTGCGCACCTGGCTCGCCGCGTACGCGGCAGGAGCCAAGCCGCTCGACCGCGTCGCCTACGAGCCGGTTCGCGAGTGGATCACCGGCATGGGCATCGCCATGTCGGGCTTCGCCGCCCGCGGCAACTGAACGAAGCAGGACGTCCGAGTGACCAGTGACACCTCGTACGACTGCGATGTCGTGATCGTCGGCCTCGGTCCGGTGGGAGCCTTCATGGCCAACCTGCTGGACGAGGCCGGCCTCACGGTCATCGCACTCGACCGCGAACCCGATATCCTCCCCATCCCGCGCGCCGTCGGCATGGACGGCGAGATCATGCGCGTCGTGCAGGCCATCGGACTCACCGACCAGCTGGAGCCCCTGCTGAAGGTGTTCCGCGGCACCGAGTACCGCGACGTCGACGGCAACCTCGTGACCACGCGGCCCGGCGTCTCCGGCGAGGGCCTGCAGGCCTGGCCCGACCGCTACAACGTGCACCAGCCCGACCTCGAGCGGGTGCTGCGCGACGGACTCGTCAGTCGGGCGGGCGTGACGCTGCTGCTCTCGCACGAGGTCACCGAGGTCGATCAGGATGCCGACGCCGCGAGCGTCACCGCCACCGACCTCGTCACGGGCAACGCCCGCGAGGTGCGCGCTCGCTACGTCATCGGATGCGACGGCGGACGGTCGATCGTGCGGCGCACGATCGGCGCGGAGCTGGAGGACTTCGGTCTCAACCAGCCGTGGATCGTGGCGGACTTCGAGATCGACGAGACCGTCGACCTCCCCGGTGTGAATGTGCACTACGCCGACGCCGAGGCGCCGATCATCTACATCAACGTCGTGCGCAACATCCGCCGCTTCGAGTTCCGCGCCCGCCCCGACGAGGACCTCGAGAACGCGGTCGAGCCCGAGGTGCTGTGGAAGCGCGTCGAGCGCTGGGTCACCCCCGAGAACTCGCAGCTGCTGCGCGCGGCGGTCTACACGCACCGCTCGCTCGTCTCGCGCACGTGGTGGCACGGACGGCTTCTGCTCGCGGGCGACGCGGCACACCAGACGCCGCCGTTCCTCGGCCAGGGCCTGTGCACCGGCGTGCGCGACGTCGCGACACTCGTGTGGCGACTGCAGGCGATCATCCGCGACGGCGCCGACCCGAGCATCCTCGCCGACTACGAGAACGAGCGCGCCGAGCACGCCCGGTTCTACATCCGCACCGCCACGGCCCTCGGGACGGTCCTCACCGCACCCGACAAGTCCCAGCTCACCGCGCTCAACAAGCGCGTCGGCCGGGAGGGCTCCGGTACCCCGCCGCGTCTCGGAGCCGGAGCGTTCGCCGCCGGCGACGAGCTCGCCGGAACGCTCGCCCCCCAGACCCGACTCGCCGACGGCAGCCGGTTCGACGAGCACGTCGGCTACCGTTTCGCGCTCGCCATGACGGAGGAGTTCGCCGCCTCGCTCGACGAGGCGCTCCTCGCGCGCATCGACGAGGCAGGCATCGCCCGTGTCGTCGCGACGGGAGACGCCCGTCTGTGGCTCGACCGGGTGCGCGCCGAGGCAGCGATCGTGCGACCGGACCGGTACTACTTCGGCACCTACGCGCACGTCGACGCCGTGCGTGCGGCCGTCGACGAGATCGCCGCCATGACGGGCGCCGGCGAACGTGAGCGCACGCATGCGTGAGAACGGCTTCCTCGCGCGCCTCGGCGGCGACCGCAGCCAGTTCGGTGTGTGGACGGTGCTCGGCGCATCGGCGGATGTCGTCGAGCTCACCGCAGCCAGCGGATTCGACTGGATGCTCATCGACGCCGAGCACAGCCCGCTCACGCACCGCGACGTGCTCGATGCGCTGCGAGCGGCATCCGCGCACCCGACGGACGTCATCGTGCGCCCCATGGAGGGCAGCCACGCCGAGATCGTGCGGCTGCTCGACATCGGAGTGCAGAACCTGCTCATCCCGATGGTGGAATCGGCCGAGCAGGCTCGCGAGATCGTCGCGGCGACGCGCTACGCCCCCGAGGGCACGCGCGGCGTCTCGTCCCAGACACGGGCCGGCGGCTGGGGACGCCGGCCCGGCTACCTCGCGACGGCCCGCGAGCAGATCTGCCTCATCGTGCAGATCGAGTCGATCGAGGGCGCGGGGAACGTCGAGGAGATCCTCGCCGTCGACGGCATCGACGCGGTGTTCATCGGCACCGCCGATCTCGCGGCGACCATGGGCCACCTCGGCGAGCCGGGGCATCCGGACGTCGTCGCGGTCGTGGAGGAGGTCGAGCGCGCCGTGCTCGCCGCCGGCAAGCCGCTCGGCGGACTCACCCGCGACCCGCAGCAGGCGCGGCGCCTCGCCCGTCGCGGCTACGCCTTCGTCGGCGCCGCCACCGACAGCGCCCTGCTCGCCGGTGCACTGCGCTCGGTCGTCTCCGAGCTGTGCCCCGAACCCGACAACACCTGAACCCGGTACGCCGACGTACCGCAACCGAGAGGACTCACGACATGACCGAGACCGACACCCAGGCCCAGCCCGCCGGCGAATTCCGCAGCATCTGGAGCTCGCTGCGCGACGTGGCCTTCACGCAGCAGTGGATCGATGTGGACGGCGTGTCGACGCGCGTCGTCACCTCCGGCGACCCCGCCAAGCCCGCGCTCCTCATGCTGCACGGAACGGGCGCCCACTGGGAGGCGTACGCGCCCAGCCTCAAGGCCTTCAGCCAGGACTACTACTGCATCGTCCCCGACATGGTCGGCAACGGCTACACCGACAAGCCCGACTACCCCTACGAGATCCACACCTACGTGAACCACCTCGAGGGCGTTCTGCGCGTGCTCGACGTGGAGAAGGTGCACATCTTCGGCATGTCGCTCGGCGCGTGGGTCGCGGCGCGCTTCGCCGAGAAGAACCCCGAGCGCACCGGCAAGCTCGTGCTCATGTCGCCCGCGGGCCTGCTCGCGAGCGCCGAGAAGATGTCGCGCATCCGCCGCCAGCGCATCGCCGCCGTCGAGACGGCCGACTGGGAGTCGATCCGCGCGATGTTCGTGCACCTCATCGCGGACGAGGCGAACCGTCTGCCCGACCTCATCGCGCTGCGTCAGGCGATCTACCGTCTGCCCGAGACGCGCGAGACGATCGAGCACCTGCTCATCCTGCAGGACTCGGAGGTGCGCAACCGCAACCTGCTGAGCGTCGACGAGTGGAAGTCCATCCAGGCTCCGTCGCTCATCATCGCCTCGGGCAAGGACTGGGGAGAGTACACCTCGACCGCGCGCCAGATCCTCGAGTTCATGCCGAACGCGCAGCTGCTCGAGATGCCGCACGTTGCCCACTGGCCGAACTTCGAGGACCCCGAGACGTTCAACCGCGAGGCGCTCGCGTTCCTCGCAGCGGAGGCCTGAGCGGTGCTGGACGACGCGACCATCCAGGATCTCGCCCGTCGCCTCGACGAGGCGGAGGATAAGCGCGTTCCGATGACGCAGCTGTCGGTGCAGCACCCCGACATGACGATCGACGAGGCGTACGCGATCCAGCGCGCTTGGCGTGACATCAAGATCAGCCAGGGGCGCACCCTCGCGGGGCGCAAGATCGGACTCACCTCGCGCGCCATGCAGAAAGCGCAGCACGTCACCGAACCCGACCGCGGGTTCTTCATGGACGACCAGATGTGGAACGACTCGTCGGTGATCCCGATGTCGCTCTTCATTCAGCCGCGCATCGAGGTCGAGCTCGCGTTCATCCTCGGCAAGCCGCTCACCGGCCCGAACGTCACCATGCGCGACGTGCTCGACGCCACCGCGTGGGTGCAGCCCGCGCTCGAGATCCTGGATGCGCGTCTGGAGATGCGCGACCCGGTCACGGGCGGCACCCGCATCATCACGGATGCGATCGGCGACAACGCGGCGAACGCCGGCATGATCCTCGGCGGACGCCCGGTGCGCGTCGACGAGGTCGACCTGCGCTGGGTGGCGGGCGTGCTCTACCAGAACGGCACCATCGAGGAGTCGGGCGTCTCGGCGGCCGTCATGGGCCACCCCGCCTCCGCGGTCGCGTGGCTCGCGAACAGCCTCACCCCGTACGGCGAGTCGCTCGAGGCGGACCTGCCGATCCTGTCGGGCTCGTTCACACGCCCCGTCTTCGTGAACGCCGGCGACACGCTCCACGCCGACTACGGTCCGCTCGGCGTCGTGTCGTGCCGCTTCGAATGATGAAGCGCAGCTGACCAGTCGGCGGTCGTCCCGGGGTGGGCGGCCGCCGATTGTCGTCTGAGCCCGGGTGCGTCAGCTGGACGGCCGGTCAGCTGGACGGGCGGTCGGCGCCGCCCTCGCGCTCATCCCGCGCGCGGATGGCGTCCGCGAGTTCGTCGACGACGAGCGTGTCGCGGTCGAGGGTGCCGTTGCGGTAGGCCTGCCGGCCCACCATGTGCGCCGACAGCGGCGCGGTCGCGAACTGCACGAGCACGATCACCACGAGGAACGCGACCACATGCCACTCGCGGATGGAGAGAGCCGCCGCCGTCGCGATCATGATGAGTCCCAGCACCTGCGGCTTCGTCGCGGCATGCAGACGCGAGGGCACATCCTTCAGGCGCAGGAGTCCGATCGCCGCGATGAGGCACAGGATCGCGCCGCCGAGGATCAGCAGCAGCGAGATGAGGTCGAGCACGGCGTCTGGGCTCATGATCCGCTGTTCTCCTTCACGGCCACGAACCGCGCGATCGCGATCGAGCCGAACACGCCGACCGCCGCGATGATCAGCAGGATCGGCAGCGAGCGGGTGTGGTGGTTGATCGCCATCTCGGCACCCAGCACGCACACCACCTGCGTCAGCAGCACATCCGACGCCACGGCGCGGTCGAGGATCGACGGGCCCGCGACGATCCGCACGATCGTGAGCAGTGCGGCGACTCCGAACACGGCGATGATCGCGATGAGCAGGATGTTCACGATCCGGCCTCCTCTCGGCGGAGCTCCGCGTACTGCTCGCGCGAGCCGAACGCGCGCACGAGCCGCCTCTCCCAGGCGAGCACCTTCTCGCGCTGCTCCTCCACATCCGCGAGAGAGTGCACGCCGATCACATGCAGATACATGATGCGGCCCTGGCGGTCGATCTCGGTCACGAGCGAGCCGGGGATGAGAGAGGCGGTGACGCCCACATGGGTCATGATGAGGTCGTCGTCGGTGCGCAGCGGCACGGCGATCACCGCGGTGCCGGGCTCGCGCCGCGGGTTGATCACCACCCACGCCACCTGCAGCGAACCGGCGATCACGGCACCGAAGAACCGCACGGCGAACACGGCGGCGTACCAGAGGTTGATGCGCCCCGACAGCTCGACCGGAGGCAGGCGGAACACGCGCGTCACGAACACCGCCACCGCGATGCCCGAGAGCGCAGCGAGGATCGAGAACTGACCCCACAGCATCATCCACACGGCCACGAGCCACGCGAAGAAGGGCAGCTGCGCCCAGGCGCCCTGCAGGCGCGAACGGTGGGTCTGCGCGGTCACGATTCCGCCTCCTCATCCACCTGGGTGACGGTCACCGGGTTCAGAAGCGCGTCGCCGATGCGCTCGCACACGCCGTACAGCGGCCCGGCGAA